>NZ_JBEOOY010000010.1:0-109008 GCF_040309585.1 Psychrobacter sp. GW64-MNA-CIBAN-0177 | reverse complement strand
TAACACCAGCTGAAACAGAAAGACGTTACTTTAATCAAAACCTCTTATCAGGTGTCCTAAATTAGTTGACCACTACAATTCTGACCTCAGCCAGCAACACCCTAACCACCGCAAAGACCATCGTCCGCCAATCAGGCAGCACGCAGTCGGATGTAGTCGCAGGAAACTATACGCTCACCGCAGATAGTATTGAGTCATTAGCAGGGGTGGGTGGTCAAGCTCAGTTATCGGGTTTACATATCAGTGCCAACACAAAGCCACTAGCGATACAAGCACAGGGCGGTGAGCTGCAACTGCACAGCCAGCAATCCATGACCATCGGTAGCGAGTCAGGACAGGTGAACATCGCAAGCCCCAAACGCATTCAGTTTCAGACCAGCGCCGGGGCGTCCTTAACGATTGATGAGAGCGGGATTAAGCTGGTGTGTCCGGGGGAGATTAAGGTTCAGGCGGTGAAGAAGAGTTTGGTAATGGGTGGTAAGGTTAATGCGCCAGTAATTGCTTTGCCGACTTCGGGGTTGTTTAGTAAAGCATTTGATCTTAAAAAATTACTGCCACAAGATTTAATAGACCAAGGCATCAGTTACAAGCTAATTAATCACTCTAAAGGAACAGAGTTTGAGGGTAAACTTGATGAAGAGGGTCAGACATTAAGAGTATTTGGAGATAAAGCTGAGAAGGTTGAGCTAGAGATTCTTGGCAACGTGAACCATAAAGGAGAGATTAAGGTCACTGATGTATCAGATCAGATGGAGTGCAATAATTGCTCTATTGAAGACCTATTTGAAGATTGTGGCGATAATCATGCACATGATGAAGACGACTTTGGCTGTTAGACCTCTTACAGAGTAAATTTATAGGATAACCTATGTACTTATTAAGCAATAAAAATCTATGCTTCTTTTCGATATTCCTCTTTACTATACCATTCATCAGTGTAGCTCAAACCACAAACGAAGAAGATTATCAAAATTATTTAGATAGCATACCACGCGTTCAGCTTAAGATGATTCCTAATCCAAAAGAAGAAGTAAACGAATCTTTCAACCAAACCAATGAACCAGATTCAGTGAGCTATATCGATAAACTAAATAAAGAACTGGCAATCGATGAAGTTCCTTTTCGGTATGTAGATTATGAGTATAGCGATGGGAAATTCACTACTTATCCATTTGAACTGGTGAATGAGAAATTGCCAACGATAGAAGGTAGTAATCCTAATTATGATAAAAGATACGACAAAGCCTTTCAAAAAATGATTTCCAAACTCGTCAACCCTATAGATCTTGCTAAAAAAGAACTTTATGCACTGGGTTCTCAAAATGCAGGAGTATATATACAAGATATAAGCACTAATAAAAAGTATGTATTCAACGAGATTTGCTTCGATAATAAGTGTGCTATAGGGCAAGTATTCTATATCTTTAATCCAACCAATTATAATATGACAGGTATGCTATACGATGGTTGTTCATTTATCAAAGATAATATAACGGGTAATGAGCAGCGTACTAAAGAGCTATTACGAAAATATATTGATAAACAAGATCCTCTAAATCATAGCTACGCTCCTAATGCTTGTAAAAAACAGTTATCAATAACGGGGGAAAAGTAATATGAGCTCACTAGTAAAACCAGTTAAAGATGTTACTTATACTCCTGATAGAGTCGGCTACATTAGAGCGGTTTCTAGACAAGAATCATCCTCAGATCTACGCTATTCTTATACTTATAAGGGTAAAAACAAAGAAGGCGGGTATGTAGACAATCCAGCATCTGTTAGAAGGCTGAACCCTTGGGACTATGTAGGGCTATTCCAATTTTCTGAGATAGCACTAGAAGATGTAGGTTGTTATAAAAAAGACAAAACTAGAAATGGTGAACATCAGGATTGGGGAAACAAAAAAGATAAATATTGGACTAATAAGTACGGTGCTTCATCATTTGATGTCTTTAGAAATAGTGGTGAAATACAATTGAAAGCAATCCAATATTGGATTGACCGCTTATGCAACTATATGAGAAATATAAATGCAAATGAATTTTATGGTAAAACTATTACAGAAGCGAAAGATCTTGATCCTTTTGAAGTAACAGAATCGGGAGTCATTGCAGCTAGACACCTAAAAGGTGATGATGCTGTAGTAGATTTTCTGACATCAAATGGAAAAATTAACAAAGTTGACGGTAATAAAACCAGTGTTGGTAAATATATGAGTCTATTTGCTCATTATAACCTTCAAACTTGTTGTAAACGAAAAGTATACGTGAAAATTGTAGATGCTAAAAAAGTTGGCATTCCTAACAAAGAAGTTGAAATCAGCTCTGAATTTAAGGGTACATTTAATTTGGGTAAAATAGTAGTTACTCATAAAACAGACAAAGATGGTAATTTACCCATAATAGTCAGACATCCAGAAGCAAAAATTCAGTTAAAAATAGATGCCAATCTTGTTGAAACAATAATTCAAAAAGCAGATCAGCTACAAGGTTATGAGATATTATATCTAGGTGAAAGCAAGTATTCTTCCAAACTATCAAAACATGAAAAATTACAAACTACTAAAGAAAGTAAAGATACCGATAGCAGTACCAATAGCGTTGAACCAATTGGATCAAATCAACACAGTGAAGGTAGCGATAATAATGAGAAAATTGATGAAGTCACCTTTAACATAAAACTAGTAGAAGCAGACACGGGCAAACCATTGCCAAAAGCAACCTACCACCTTGAGTATAAAAACAATATCAAACCGCATCGAACTGACAGCTCAGGTATTGAGTCAGGTATAAAAGCTGATATTAGCCAATCTATCAGTGTTTATCTTGATGATGACGGCGGTAAAAAGCAATCAATCTACAGCATGGCATTTCCAGTGACAGGAGACTTGAACGGACAGACCAAAGTACTTAAAGTTCCTGTCGTAACCCTACAACTTATATTCATTGATAAAAACAAAAAGCCTGTACCTAATTACGAGTTTAAAACCGTCTACCGTGGGCGTACCTCTGAGATTAGAAAAGCCAATGCAAGAGGCATAGCCACTGTTAAAGCACTGGCGGGACAGCAACTAAAAGTCATTCATGTAGCCGCAAATAAATTTACCAGTAATATTGTCACTGATGGCTCAACTGAATGGACATACAGCACTGATAAACTGATTGAAAATAATAGCAGTTCAACAGGCTCTGCTTCCACTAGTAATGCGCCCTCAACTACGCCGCCCTCTCAAAAGCCCAGCTCTACAAAACCTAGTACTTCAAGTGAAGTTAATAAAGGCACTGTCATACGCGATGACAAAGTAACACAACAAGGCCCAACACATGAAGTTAGGACGAAACAAGCAAAGATCACGATTAAGTTTTTAGATGAAGCAACAGATAAGCCTTTATCAGGATTAACTTATTGGACTCAATCTACTAAGTATGGCAAAAATGCTTCTACTACTGGTAGTGATGGCACAAGAGGTCGTACGCATGATTCAGATGTGGGTATCAGCATTGCGGTGATAGTTAACGAGAATGGTAAGGAAATTAAGAAAGGTACTATCATCGCTAATAGTGATAAAAACGGTGTTGCTTATGTTTATAAGGCTAAAAAGCCTAAGTTAGATCCAGGTGGTGCACATTGGCATAGCAGGTTTAAAGCAAGTACAAGTTTAGATGATTTATCAGAACCGTTTAAATCTAATGCTAAGAAATTTATTAGTGCATTGAAAGCTGCTAACATCTCAGTTCGTATTTCTACTACATATCGTCCTGATGCAAGATCTTATCTAATGTACTATTCAACTAATATAAAAAGAGGCAAAATTAGTCCAGAAAAAGTTCCTCCATGGCCTGGTGTCAATATTGATTGGACTCATGGTGGAAATAAGAGTAAAGCTGTTGAAGCTGCTAGAGCTATGCATGCTTCTTATGGTATTGGAGGCAACCCTGTTGGAAAACCATCTAATTCTAACCATAATGTAGGCCTTGCAGTAGATATGACAGTCACTAACTATTCAGGTAAGACAATTAGTTTAAATGGTAACAAATATAAGATAAATGAATTTAATGATTTAGTTGCTGCTGGGAAGAAAGTATCCGTTATTTGGTATGGAAGTAAAGACAAGCCGCATTGGTCACAAACTGGAAGATAATATGAAGCTTAAATATGTAGTAGTTAAATTATTGTTATTAAGTCTAATAATAGGTTGCACACAGTTAGAAGAAGTAGATAAGGAAACTATTACACTAGAAGCAGTAGATAAGGAGTCAGATTTATTGTTAAAAGAAGAAGTAAATGAAGAAACTGCTGTATTACCAGAAAACTTGAATAAGGAAACTATTGTACTTAAAGATAGTGAAAGCTATGCAATTGGTGGGAGCTTCAATACTATAGGAATAGAAGAGAATGATAAAACGCTTGCTTGCATTAACTATCCTGAAAATATAAAAAAAGGATTTTTTCTAGATTTAGATACATCAGAAGTGCCTATAATCAAACTTCAAAGTATTGAAGTTAATCCAGATCAGATAAATTTATGTAATGAATATTTTAATACTCAAGAATACACGCATACAGCGGTATTTTCAGAGAATTTTCAATATACGGTAAACGGTTATGTGTTTAAAAATGAAGATATCAAGATTTTTACTGAAAACGGCAAAATGATTGGATTAGATCTAAATTCTGATAACAAATCTGATTATTTAAATACTTGTTCAAGCATAGAGTCTGAGCATCTAAGTATTTGGGATAATGAGTTAAAGCAGGCTAGATTAGCTTATGCGTATCGACGCATAGATGCAGATCTTATCGAAACATGTGAAGATATTGATTATCTTGATATAGAGTGATTTTTTATTAAAATTAGTACTATGCCTATTATAAGTAAGCATAGGGCTTCGTTTTAAAGCCTTGGAAGATTATATTGGATAGAAATTTATATTTTATGAAAAAAATACTAGTTATATTGGCTCTACAAGCTTGTAGCGATCCTACTGTTCAACTTCCTGTAACTGATGTCCATAATGGCAATGACATAAACTCAAAGTTAGGGACGAATACTACTCAATCATCGTTAAAAGCAGATACAGATATAGTCAATCCATAATAAAAGGAACTGACTTTATGACTATGAGAGTTATCCTTTTATTAGGTTTCATGTTGTTAATATCTTTCACTTACGATATCGTTAGCTCTTCAATCGAGAATATAAAAAAGTCGGATCCTACCAATCGATCGTACGAAAATGCCTACTTTGAAGTAAATTCTGATGTTACAGAAAGTGTAGAGCTTAGATTAATTAATATATAGTCAATCCCACCTAAAAGTGTTATAAACTAATTATCAAATTCAATTGTTATTATAAAGACCATGACTTACTCGCTAGATTTTCGCAAACAAGTACTAAAAAGCTTAGACGAGGGTATGACCTTTGCCGAGGCAGCTGAGTTTTATAATCTGAGCCCAACCACCATACAAAACTGGAAGCGGCGTGTTCATAGTAAAACAACCAGGCAAACCAAACCCTATAAAATACCAGATGATGTGCTACTTAATGATGTCAAAGAACATCCTGATGATTACCAGTATGAGCGAGCACGTCGTCTAAACTGTAGTAAAACAGGCATTCATCATGCCCTAAAGCGTCTAGGCATCAGTCAAAAAAAAGACTTTAGAACATCCAAAAGCCTGTCCGATCAAAAGAGCGATATATCAGAATAAGCTTGAGCACTTTAAGCAGCAAGGCTACCCCATTGTCTATATATACGCGCGCGGCTTTGAGCACGAGACCATTCGCTCTCATGGCTATGCACCGATTGGTGAGCCTTGTATCGATAGCTACAACTGGCAAGGTAAAAGGCGAACCAACGTTATCGGTGCTCTATATGAAAAGATGCTGTTTGCCCTAGATTACTTTAAGCACAACATCAACAGCATCGTCTTCTATCACTGGTGCAAACACAAGCTAATCCCAAGTCTTAAAACCAAATGCGTGATTGTGATGGATAATGCCAGATTTCATAAGAGTAAGCGTATTCAAAAGCTACTGAATAGGCATGGTCATCGTATTCTATGGCTGCCGCCGTACAGCCCTGATTTGAACCCTATTGAGAAGAAATGGGCTCAGGTGAAGTTTCTACGCCAAGGCTGGATGGAAAACGACTTATCCAAATTGTTTTATGATGTTTGTCCTAACCATAACAATTTTATTTTGAGCTGACTATATACGCTACTATAGTTAATAACGATCAGAATTTACAACCTTACGTTAGCGTGAAAGATGTTAACCTAAGAAACACAATGTTTAATAAATATTTAGAATGGTCGACTAAGGTTGGGCAAGGTGTCAAAGATGATGTCATTTCAGTTGGTATACCTAGAATTAATCCAGAAACTAACCAATTTTATCGTGAAGTCATTGATGGTTAATTTTCACAACTAGGAGCTACTATGAAATCAATAAAACTATTTACACTCTCTATTTGCACCTTAAGCTTAACCGCGTGTTTTACGCCTACAGGTCAACTCTTTGGCGAGCAAAAAGACTATCTAAAAAATGATCTAGGTCAAATTGTCAACGAATGCACTGACGAGATAAATCCTATGACTGGAGAAATAACTTTTAATGGCGTTGCTAAAAGTAAAGCTAATGCATTTTGGATAAGAAACAATTTGCCTAAGGGTACTTTATACTATGTATGCGAAGGTGCTCAAACAGTCCTGCCTAAAGACTGTCAGGGTAAACCACTGACCACACCTGAGATACGTCGCTACTGGAAGAAATACAATCTACCAGTAGGAACAACTGAATTTAATTGTAGTAGCGGTGTGCCAAAAGTAGCAAATGATAGCTAGGTTTATCAAATTAATCGTAACCGATATGAAGTCTAAAGAGACAGCACATGAAATCAATCCTATTAATCGCGCTCTCCGCTGTCGTTCTCTTATTATCGGCGTGTCTATCATCGCAGGGCAAAACCTTAGCCACCTCTATAAAGGATAAGTTTATGAATGAGCAAAAGACCCCATGGGAAACCTTTATATTTGCACCGCGTCATTATCCAGTAGAGCTGGTGGCAGGTGAATCCTTTTGGATGTACGACAATGGCGCAAGAATAGGATTTACAGCTCACGCAAATGGCGGTTGGCGATCAGCAGGGGCACAAGCAGGTGGTGGATCGATGCTACCTGACGGTATTAATCTAACTTGGCTGTCGCCTACCGAAGGTAAGTACTATCATGTCAGAGCGAGAATACCTAAAGAAATAATTCTACGAGAGTTTAATCGAAAATTAAGTATGGATATAGAAAACAAGTTAAAAACAGAAAAATTTAAGGAGATTCATTTCGCCTTAGCTCCTGGTGGTTTTGTCTCTATGCGCCTTGGCTGGGCACAAGTAGAAGAAGTGGCACAGTTTCAGGCTAAAGAAGTGGACATCTCATGGGAGTACTTCGCAGAGGCTAATCACTTCAATCCTGAGGGATTAAGTGAAGAAAAATATTTAGCAGGCTTTACTGACAAGCTACCTGAGCATATTCAAGTGCAAAGAGCTGATGGCACTGTTCCGTACGATAGATGGAAGGCGTTTAACACCCAAAAGTTTCCTTGGCATTTAGCCACTACGCTTGACTTACATGGTTATACTGAGTTTTTAATAAATGGGAATATGTCGTTCATAGCAAAACCTGAACTTGATTTATCAGTCTATACTGACAAACAAACAGTCCCTGCATGGTATCGAATATACTTTAAAAGAGAGGGCAAGCGTTATAGAGGCAACATCATTGTTACTCAAAACGATCCAGATCAAAGAGAACAACCTGAGGGTGATGTAGAGATATTTAATATCTTTAGACAGTATTTTGCAGAAGATAAAAGACCTGCCGCTTTGGTTATAGATATAATAGACGGTCAAATCGTCGCCTATCTGGACAATGGTATAACTAAAAGAGATCTACCCCTATACGATAGTGACTATCGGGTACTTAAGGATGATGAATATCCTTGGTTTAAATAAATTATGTCTAAAGACAACAGCACTTCTTTTATTAAGAGGTGCTTTTTTTTAGATATTTAACGAATGGCGTGAATCAGACTAAAAAATCTACGTACAATGATAAAATAAAGTCGGGCAAAAAGTTTCAAGGAGGAGCTCATACCAGTTGGTATCCTAAGAATCAATCCGTATACCTGTCAATTTTACCGTACAGTTATCTCTGGTTAACTATTAAAAGGGAATTAGTTGTGAAATCATTTAAGTTAGCATTGTTGTCAGCAAACATAGTTTGGTTATCGGCATGTCTACCTCCTTCTGGAGTCTTTTCAGGAGAACAGACTGAATATCTCACTAACGATATAGGTGTGTTAAGCGAGTGTACAACTCAAACAAGTTGGAAAACAGGAGAACGTCGTTTCAATCCAGTGCCTAAATCGCAAGCAAACTTTTTTTGGAAAGAAAATAACTTACCTAAGGGCACTTTATATTATGTCTGTGAGGGTGATAAAGCAGTGCTCCCTAGGGACTGTCAAGGTAAATCACTGACAACTCCTGAGCTTCGGAGCTATTGGAAAAAATATGACTTACCTGTTGGTTTAAAAAAATTCAACTGTAGTAGTGGTGTGCCTAAAGATCCTAGACTTACCTAATTATATTTATAAAGTAGGTGCCATCGTTGATAGGATATGAACAATATCTTAATCCGTCACGTTAGATCACTCCCAAACTATTTTAGGTCTTTATTTATGAGAGATAAAAAAATCAATTGGACTACGATTATATTTGCACCACGCTACTATATGATTATGCGGTGTTTAAAACGCCAGAGGAATATCGTCTTGTGGCTGGTAGTAAAACGCTAGGCACGCTACCTGTTACAACTGTGCTCATACCTAAACAGTACATTATTTTTGGCGGTAGGCGCTGGCAAGTAGCAGATATAGATATGGATAAAAAAGTCGTCTATGTCGTTGCCGCTAAAGGTGGCGGTGTGCCTCCCGCTTTTGACAGCGGCGGTATGTCGATACATGACCGAGTGCGTCAAGAAATGTATGACATATTAATTAGTGGCGATTATCGTATTGCAGTCGGTGATAAAAAAGTCGATTTCGCTGATAAAATAGCACGCGAGCTGTTCGCAGAAAGCCTTGATACTTTTGATAGGTGTCAACTGCGTCATCGACCACTTATAGACCAAGATGGTAATACTTATATCTTTATGTGGCGCGGTGATAAAATTGTCAACACCTTAGCAGCCCTGCTGATGCAACATAATTTCTCTACTGAGAGGTATGCGGGCGTGATATGTGTTAATAAAACCGATTCAGTGCAAGTTATGAAATTCTTACAAGCGTTAACTCATAAACCTTTGCCAATTGCGACTGAACTTTCCGAGAATGTACCCAATAAGATAATCGAGAAGTTTGATGAATATCTGCCTGAGGATTTACTAAGTATTGGTTATGGTGCAAAAGCCTTTGATATTAATGGTCTCAGTGACTGGTTGCAGCTATTTGCTAAAAACGAGCCGTAAAATGAAGTTGTTTTCTAATTACTTTAAAATTATTTTTTAAGTCTATTTTACCTAGAGTTATATGGTCTAATTGACTATATTAATGAGAAAAATACGAATCAAATGATAAGAAGGTATCTATTTCATTAAAGGTATAACTGATTATCTAAATACGTTTTTTCTTGAAACGATGACGATTTCTTCACTACTCACTACTAACCTTATTCCATTCCAAAATACTTTGTATAAAATCCTATAACCAAAAGTATCTGATAACAAAAAAATCCGTTAGATATGGGTTTATTAATTGTCAGGTTCGCGTTATTATCACCCCCTATTAAGCAAGACTCTACTACCTATCAGGAAAGGATATTCTATGCGCTATGAGGTTATTGTTATTGGTGCTGGTATGGTTGGCACATCGATTGCGTGGCATCTACAAAAGAACGGTTCGCAGGTGTTGTTGTTAGACAAAAAGCTACCCGGGTCAGAGACCTCATATGGCAATGCAGGCCTCATCCAGCGCGAAGCGATTCATACGCATCCATTTCCGCGTCAGTTGACTGAGATGATCAGAGTATTACCCAACCAAGGGACGGATATTCGCTATCGTATCCCAGCTATCTTGCGTTATCATCAAGCGCTATTGCAGTATTGGAAGTACTCTGCGCCTGCGACTGTTAAGCAGATCGAAGCAGAGTGGCAAACGCTGATTGCGCATTGTACCAGTGAGCATCAGAACATGATTACAGCGTCTGGCGCTGATGAGCTTATCACTCGTGATGGTTGGTTACAGCTGCATCGTTCTGAAGAAACCTTTAAAGAAGCAATTGCTTCAGCCATCGCTGCACGTGAGCAAGGCGTTGAGCATAATGTATTGAACGTTGAAGAATTAAAAGCGATGGAGCCTAGCGCTAATTTTGAAGGTTTCGTCGGTGCGATTCATTGGTTGAACTCGTGGCAAGTATCAAACCCAAGCTCGCTTGTAAAAGCCTATGCGAAAAACTTCCAAGACATGCAGGGCACGATAAAAGAGAGTGATGTAAAAGAAATCGTGCAAGACGGTGAAGGTTGGAAAGTCATCACTGATAATGACACTTACTATAGTGATAAGTTGGTGATTGCAGCAGGCCCTTGGTCTAATGACTTGATCAAACCACTTGGCTACAATTTACCCTTGTTCCCGATGCGTGGCTATCATCAGCACTTTAAAGTGACGGATAAAAACAATATCAATCACAGTATGTTTGATATGGATAAAGGCTTTGTCATGGGGCCAATGCAGCAAGGTATTCGCATCACGACCGGTGCCGAGATGACCACAATGGATGCACCAAAGAACTTCGGTCAATTAAAAACGGTATTGAAGTTTGCTCGCAAAATCTTACCATTAGAAGATGCGGTTGAGAGCGAAGCGTGGGCAGGATCACGTCCTTGTATGCCGGATATGAAGCCAGTTATTGGGCCTGCAGACAAGCATGACAAACTATGGTTTGCGTTTGGTCACAGTCATCAAGGCTTTACATTAGGGCCGATGACAGGTCGTTTGGTTGAAGAGATGATTCATGACAAGCCGGTACTGGTAGATGTAGCGCCCTTTAGCGCTCAACGTTTTTCTAACTAAGCTCATATCAGATTAATAGCATATCTGAATAGCTCAACAAAGACTTAAATTCATAAATTGAAGGTATACAATATGATAAAAAAGCTACATAGCAATCAGCGTATGAGTAAAATTGTCGTTCATAATCAGACCGTTTATTTGTGTGGTCAAGTAGGCAATGCGGAAGATGACATCAAAGCACAAACCTTGACTTGTTTGGAAAAGATCCAAACGTTGTTAGAAGAAGTGGGTAGCGACAAGTCAAAACTGCTATCAGTGACAGTCTGGATAAAAGACATGTCGGACTTTGCTGAAATGAACGAAGTATGGGATAACTGGTTTGAGGGTATCCAGCCGCCCGCGCGTGCTTGTGGCGAGTCAGCATTGGCGCGTCCTGAACTACTGGTTGAGATGATAGCCATCGCGGCTGAGTAATAGACTGATTGTAGTATAGGTATGAATAAAGAGGGCATGATAGCAATATCGTGTCCTTTTTTATTTGTCAGATCGCTAAAGTTAAGCGTACTTTCTAACATTCAGTAGTATGAATAAGCCGCTTTTTTAGCGGATTTATTAATATCTATTGTTTTGTGCTTAATGCTTGCAACCTGTACGACGCCAAAGTCAAAGAATATATAGTCAGTGAAAAGTAATATCGATAAGTAAGCTCGATTAAATTTGTTGCACATATGTCTAATATTATTGTACATTCTCTAAGTCAGCTGTTATTATGTTTCAGCAATAAATCTGATAGTTTACTTTACATAAAGATGTCTTTGAGGAGTGCAGTATGGGAATCGTAGGAATTGCTTTATTTTTTATCGCTTTAATTATATGTATAATTTACGGGATTAAGTTGATTATCATTGCCTTTCAAGAGTCGACTGCTTGGGGACTCATGTACTTATTTGTACCTTTTGCTAATTTGTATTTCGTTTTTACCAGATGGGAAAAGACCAAGTCTCCATTTTTGAAAACCTTAATCGCCATCCCGTTATTGATTATAGGCGCTATGCTAATGCCAATGCAGTCAGCTGTTGGATATTAGAGCACGTCCTCAATTAAACCGATAGGGCTCTAAATGGGCACGCTTTGGAATGAGTAGCGCCCATTGATTGATAGTCAAGAAATTGGCTTTATATTGTTGCTTGCGGTTATCATCGAGTAGTAATTGAGACGTATTAACAGCTACTTCATACTTTGACCCAAGCGTATCGCTGCGGCAATATTGACCGCAGTCGTTTCGATATTTTTATAAGCGTTTTTAAATACCTTATCAATAGAATCTAATTTTTGAATACTAGGCATGACAACATTGAATTGGCTGGTCTGAGCAGGGTTGAGTCCGTCAACACTACCACAAATAGCAATCACAGGTTTGTGACTAGACTTGGCGAGTTGACTAATACCGCTAGCTACTTTGCCCATAGCAGACTGCACGTCAAGCTTACCTTCGCCAGTAATAATCAGATCAGCATTTGCAATATGCTGTGATAAGTTGGTAACTTTTGCCACTGCATCAAAGCCTGATTTTAACTCAGCTTGGCAAAAGCTCATTAACGCATAGCCAAGACCACCTGCAGCACCAGCACCCGCTATGTCTTGGTAATTCTGATAGCCATGTTGCTCACATACACTCGAAAAATGCGTTAGCGCTTTATCCAAATCATTGATTTGTTGCGGGCTGGCGCCTTTTTGAGGGCCAAATATTGCACTGGCACCCAACTCGCCACATAAAGGGTTGGTGACATCACAGGCTACTTCAAATACTGTCTCCAGCACACTAGTATGGAAGTTTGTCGCATCTAATCGTTGCAAGTTGGCCAGCGCGCCGCCGCCTTGGGCTAACGTATTGTCGTCACTATCATGAAACGTCATGCCAAGCGCCATCAACATACCAAGACCGGCATCGTTGGTGGCACTACCGCCCAGACCGATAATGATGCGTTTAACGCCTTCATCTAAAGCATCCGCAATAAGTTCGCCAACGCCGTAACTGCTGGCAATGAATGGATTTCTTTCTTCAGTCGTTAATAAATGCAGACCACAGGCTTGAGCGATTTCAATTACGGCTGTCTCATTTTTTAATAGCAGGTACTTGGCGGTAATTGGTCGCATGAGTGGATCGTTCACCACCACGTTTTTCCAGCGCCCACCTAGTACATAAGACAATACTGCAGAAGTTCCTTCACCGCCATCTGCCATGGGTAGCAGCTTATAGTCAGCGTCAGGAAACACTTGACTGAATCCAGACTGGATAGCGTGGCAGACATCCAATGCTTCTAGGCTTTCTTTAAATGAGTCAGGGGCGATTAAAATTTTCATGAAATACTCTACGATTATGCGAGTTGGAATTGTGCAATTAGGCCAATCATATCATTATAAATTGGATAATCTGCTACCATAGTCTCCTGTTTCATTTATAACCTTTAGGATGATTGCCTTGATCACATTTACTGCGCCCACTATTGCCAATATAGAAAACAATGACCTACGTCAGCAGCTACAACAAATTATAGATCTAAAAACCAAACCACTTGGCGCACTGGGTCGCTTAGAGACACTGGCACTGCAATTGGGCATGATCCAAGGGACGCTTACACCGAATATTACCCAACCACAGATTCGAGTGTTTGCCGCCGATCACGGTCTAACCAAGCATGGCACATCCGCGTATCCTAGTGCGGTCACTGCGCAGATGGTTTATAACTTTTTGCAGGGCGGTGCTGCTATCAACGTTTTGGCGCGTCAGCACAATATCGAGCTAAAGGTAGTCGACGCTGGTGTAGATGCAGACTTTGCCAGTTCTCCTTTTAAAGACCATCCACAATTGCTCGATTACAAAGTCCGTCATGGTAGCCGAGATGCGCTAACAGAACCTGCCATGACAGAGCAGGAATGCTTAGCTGCGCTAGAAAACGGTATGAACGTAGTAAAGGATATGGTTGGCAACCTATTAATTGTCGGTGAGATGGGTATCGGTAATACTTCAGCGGCGAGTCTTTTATTGGCACGATTGGGTAATGTAGCAATTGCTGATTGTATTGGTCGTGGTACTGGTCTTGATGATGCAGGGCTACAGCATAAGACAGATATTTTAACGCAAGTATTAGCGTGGCACAGTGAAGTGCAAGCACCATTTGATATACTTGCGGCATTAGGCGGACTTGAGATAGCCATGATGGCAGGTGCGCTGATTCAGGCCGCCAGTGAACGCCGCATTTTATTAATCGATGGTTTTATTGCTAGTAGCGCGTTGTTGGCTGCTGAGCGCCTAGCGCCCGGTGTTGCTCAATATGCTATCTTTGCCCATCATTCGGTTGAACCGGGGCATGCGCATTTATTAAAGCTGCTGAATGCTGAGCCATTACTCAATATGGGTATGCGCTTGGGCGAGGGTAGTGGTGCCGCGCTTGCATACCCGCTATTGCAGTCCGCTTGTGCCATTATCAATGAGATGGCAAGCTTTAGTGAGGCGGGTATTAGTGAGCAAAATAGCTAATGTCAAAGCCACTAAAGCAGGAATCAAAAAAGCTATCAAATCAACCAGAGCCTTCACAGCAGTCATTGTCTAAACTAAGTGTTGGGCAATTTATAAAGCATGAATGGCTATTATTACTGGTTGCCACTCAGTTTTTGACACGATTGCCTGTACCGTCATTCAAAAACTATAATCCGCAGTGGCTACACGAGAGCAGCCGTCATTTCCCCGCAGTCGGTTTGTTGGTTGGGTTACTTTGCGCTGGCGTGTTTTGGCTCGGTAGTATTTTATTTACGCCTCTAGTTGCTGCAGTACTGAGTACGGCTTTTGGGATTAAGCTTACGGGCGCTTTTCACGAAGATGGTCTTGCAGATAGTTGCGATGGTTTGGGCGGTGGTCTGACTCGCGAGCGCACGCTGACTATCATGAAAGACTCGCGCTTGGGCACCTATGGCGTGTTAGGTCTGGTGTCAGCATTACTGCTAAAGATTTCCTTATTAGCCAGCATGTCATTATCGGTGGCTATCGTCGCACTGATTATCGGACATACGGCTTCACGTTTGCTATGTATTAGCCTGCTTGCTCTATTGCCTTATGGCGGTGAGATAGAGCATGCCAAGGCCAAACCTATGGCGCAGCAGCTGACAGCGTTACAAGGATTGTTCAGTAGCGGCTGGTTACTGGTGGCAGGCGTTTTAGTAGTGCTGATATTTCCTAATGCCATACAGCAGATTGGCATCGCTCAATGGCTATTGGCCTTAGTGTTGGCTTTAGTTGCCACTGAGTATATGCGGCGCTTATTACGTAGGCGTCTTGATGGCTATACGGGTGATGGACTAGGGGCGACACAACAGCTTAGCGAAGTTGCGATATATGCAGGTTTGGCAGCGGCTATACCTTTTTTATAATTCAAAAGAAATCTTTAGAAAAGGCTAATTAATCAATGGTTCTTTATATCTGGTGTCATCCAAAGCCTATTGCAGCTAATGGGTTTTGCATCGGACAGACGGATATCAATGTCGATAAACGCAAAATTAAGCGTCTGGCTAATAAAATACAGCGCTTTACCCGTTTGCATCAGTTGCCTAAAGTCATTTGGGTAAGCCCATTACAACGCTCATTGAAAGTTGGGCAGATATTAGTGCAACGAGGTTTTCACTGTCGAGTCGCGCCTGAGCTTGCTGAGATTGATTTTGGCGAATGGGATGGCCGACCTTGGGAGCAAATCGCTAAGCAAGAGATTGACGACTGGTGTGATAATTTTGCAGACTTTGCGCCCGATAATGGGGAAAGTTTGCAGGAGTTATTTGACCGTGTTGAAGGCTGGTTAAATAAAGCTTCAGCCGTACAAGACCACACATCAATACTAGCTGTCGGTCATGCTGGCTGGATAACAGCAGCTAAGATGATTGAAGCTGGACAGAGTGTGCCAAAGATAGCAGCTGATTGGTCTCAACCTGTAAGCTATCAGCAACGTAGTAGATTAGATTTTCATCCAAAAAAACTGGCCATATATGATGACCAGTCCTTGTAAAAAGCTATGATATGTACTCATAAATGAGCGTTTTATTAAGCTATCTTATCGAACCAAGCTTTTTTGCTTTGAGCAGTCATAGAATCGAAGCTGACATAAATACCTTTATCATCTAAAGTCGCATACCAATGATCGTCATTGCTACCCGTTAATAATTGAAAGTATTTATCATTAACGATCCGACCTACCGTATAGGTTTCACCTTCTAAATAAAAGTCATTACCTTGTGTGCAAAGTAACTTATCGTTAGTGCTTATCATATGATCCTGTCTTATCTATAAAAAAGATAGAATTATAATATCAACTTAATCAGTGACAATAAAGAGGCTTTCATAGGGAGTATCTTATTGTTAAGTATATGTTTTTAGGTTATTTGTTGCTGAATACTATCAACATAGACTTTGGTATGACAAAGAAGATTTGAATGCGGGTTTTAGTCAGATATCAGCTGTATGAGGATCGCATCGTTATGGTTGCTTCATCTCTATACTATTAAGAAAACAAAGGAAAGGACAAAAAAAGCCAGCAACATAAGTTACTGGCTCTTTTTTAGACTTGAACTAGGGTGTGTCTTCAATTCACTCGATAGTCATCTAAATGGGCTAAAAATGGCTAAATCTTGCCAAACATCGTCAAATAACTGGTTAATATCCTGATATTATCTACGCTATTTTTCTTGTTTGACGGCAATTTATCTCATTTTTATCGCCATTTTTGAAATGAAGACACGCCCTAGATATTTTGAAGATTACTCTTCAGAATAGTTTTCGTTCTCGTCTTGTGCTTCGTCTTCTTCAGCTGAATCTTCGTTATCACCATCTTCAGAAAGAATGGTCACTAAGATGCTAGCAGTAACGTCATGGTGTAGTTGAATATCAACATTATATTCACCAATTTGACGTAAAGTGCCTTCAGGTAGCTTGATTTCAGCACGGTCTACTTCTAGACCTGAGTTAGTCAATGCTTCAGCGATATCGCGAGTACCGATAGAGCCAAATAGCTTGCCTTCGTCACCTGATTTAGCACGCATGATAACATTAACATCAGTCAATGCATCAGCACGTTCTTGAGCGATAGCGACTTCTTTAGCTTCTTCAGCTTCAAGCTCAGCACGACGTGCTTCGAACTTTTCAATGTTAGCTTTAGTAGCAGGTAGTGCTTTGCCCAAAGGGATAAGAAAGTTACGTCCGTAACCTGGTTTTACATCGACAGTTTCACCGAGTTTACCAAGGTTGACGATACGCTGTAACAAAATAATTTGCATGAGTCACTCCTAGTTAACGGTTAACCCTGATGGTTGTCAGTGTACGGAAGTAGCGCAAGATAGCGAGCTTGCTTGATAGCAGTCGCCAGCTGACGCTGGTATTTAGTAGACGTACCGGTAATGCGGCTTGGTACGATTTTGCCATTATCACTGATGTACTGTTTTAGCAATTCAACATCTTTATAATCGATGTGAGTGATGCCTTCAGCAGTGAAACGGCAGAATTTGCGACGGCGATAGAAACGTGCCATGAGTATTCTCCTTTAATTAGTCTTCACTGTTGTCGTTGTCGTCATTATCGTTTTCACGACTGTCTGGACGACGAGTAGTTGCTTTGCGTGCGCGTTTTTCATCGGCATTCTTGGCTAACTGCGACTCTTCAGTGACAGCGTCGTCACGGCGCATAACTAGGCTACGAATGATCGCGTCGTTATAACGGAATAATTCTTCAAGTTCAGCTAAAGTCTCACCGTCAGTTTCAACGTTGAAAAGAACGTAATGAGCTTTGTGGATTTTGTTGATCGGGTAAGCCAGTTGACGACGGCCCCAATCTTCTAGACGATGGATAACACCGCCATTGTCTTGAACCAACTTGATATAGCGTTCGACCATGCCGACCACTTGGTCGCTTTGGTCTGGGTGTACAATTAACACCAGCTCGTAATGTCTCATTTGGACTCCTTACGGATTAGTAGCTATTAACCCTATGTTAATAGCAAGGAGATTTATAAGGTAAACTCATTCTCATAGAGAGAGGGTAAGCTTAGGTTATAAAGCGCCATATTATAGCAGTAGTCAGGCACGAAAACAAAGGTTAATACGCGACTACTGCTAATAAACGAAAAAAGCAACGGCTAAGCGCTGCTTTTCTCATAGCATCTGTGTTTTTAAGGTGCGATATTTTTGACTATTTTACTTTTGGTTGTTTGACCAATTGACTGCTATCCGCTTTTACCACTAAGGTTTTGGCAAGTTTGTCATGCCAACCGATGTTTTGCGGGCTTTTAGACGCCATATAATAATGAATGGCAACAATCACAAAGCCTAAGAAGCTGGTGAATGAAAACAATAAGTTGTAAATGATAAACAACAGCAAAGTACGCGTACCGATAAGCTTAAGAAAAGAAGGCAAGCGGTGCGTGTTCTGATCCACTACCCGAATACCCGTAATCAGCTTACCTAATGATTGACCACGCAAAGTGATAAATATCAATTGTAGCGCAAACAAACCAAAGACCATGACTTGCGATATCATCAATGTGCTACTAGGAAGACTCTCCATCAGCGTCATCGAATATTGATAAGCGGTGTCCATATCTTGAATATTTTGGAATTTGCTATAATCCACATCCATTTTGGTCAATGCCAACACCAGTGGAAAGATAGCTAATAGGTATAATAAGCCATTGAGTGCAGTCGCCAATACGCGCGACATAATAGGCGCAAGCACCACATTGCCAACGACTTTGTCTTTGGCTGTACTTTTCTTATTGGTAGCCGTTTTATCTAATGACACGTTATTATGCGGTGTATGATGACGGTTGCTTGTCATATCTACTTTCACATTTTTAGCGTTATCTTTTGGACGTTCAGGCTTGCCATATAGTCTGTCTAATGACACGCTTTTTCCGTCTTTAGCGCTGCTGGTTTCAGCATCTTCGGGAAACACGGTGACATTATTGATAATAGAGTCATTAACTTCAGGGCTGCTGATATTGGCAGGTCGATACGCCCGTTGGTTATTGGTTAAATTGCCAACTCGCTGCCATTGGTCTAAGCCGTCGTGCCAGATCAAATCATCCAGCAAAACCTCACCAGATGTCAGCATAATATTGAGCTGATCCAAAGTGTATGGACCGGCTTGTACGTTATTTCGAGCTAGGAAAATCTGCATAATTGCCTGCATAGTTAGTCATATATTAAGTCGCTACTGTAAGACATAGTATTAGGGTCTATTCAAGATTTTTCAAATAGACCCTAATGGTTGTATCTTCAATGACTGTGTGAATTACCGCTGTGACTTAAGTTACGGCTTACTTTGCTTCTTCACCAGCTAAGAAGAACCACGTATCTAATACTGAATCAGGGTTCAATGACACTGAGCTGATACCTTGCTCCATGAGCCAGAACGCAAGATCTGGATGGTCTGATGGGCCTTGACCGCAGATACCGATATACTTATCAGCTTTGCGGCAAGCATCAATCGCCATAGACAGTAGTTTCTTAACAGCAGGGTCACGCTCATCAAATAGATGCGAGACGATACCTGAGTCACGGTCAAGACCAAGCGTTAACTGGGTCAAATCGTTTGAGCCGATTGAGAAACCATCGAAGTGTTCTAAGAACTCTTCTGCCAATAGCGCGTTGGTTGGTAGCTCACACATCATGATAATGCGTAGACCGTTTTCACCACGTTTCAGACCATTTTTCTCGAGCAACTCAATCACTTGAGCGGCTTCATCAACGGTACGCACGAATGGAATCATAATCTCGACGTGGGTCAGACCCATCTCGTCACGTACGCGCTTAAGGGCTTTACACTCAAGCTCAAAGCAATCGCGGAAGTTGTCAGAGACGTAGCGGCTAGCACCACGGAAACCAAGCATTGGGTTTTCTTCTGATGGCTCGTATAACTTACCACCCAACAAGTTAGCGTATTCGTTTGACTTAAAATCTGACATACGAACGATAACGGGCTGATCCATAAATGCTACAGCTAGCGTTGAGATGCCTTCGACCAATTTATCAACATAGAAATCAACTGGTGAGGCATAACCTGCGATACGCTCATTGATTGCTTGTGATATTTCACGTGGCAAGCTGTTCATATTTAGCAAGGCTTTTGGATGCACACCAATCATACGGTTGATGATGAATTCTAGACGTGCAAGACCAATACCTTCGTTCGGCATTTGGGTGAAAGAGAAGGCGCGATCTGGGTTACCAACGTTCATCATAATCTTAAAGGCAAGCTCTGGCATAGATTCAACAGAGTTGGTCTGTATTTCAAAATCAATCTGACTCTCGTAGATAAAGCCGGTGTCACCCTCAGCACAAGAAACGGTGACGTCTTGACCATCAACCAACAGTTCAGTGGCATTACCACAACCAACGATAGCTGGAACACCAAGCTCACGCGCAATAATAGCGGCGTGACAAGTACGACCACCACGGTTGGTGATGATGGCAGAGGCACGCTTCATGACTGGTTCCCAATCAGGATCAGTCATATCTGAAACTAAGACATCGCCATCTTGGACTTTGTCCATCTCATTTAAGTTGCTAACGATACGTACTTTGCCCGCACCAATGCGTTGACCAATTGAGCGGCCTTCACACAAGATTTTTGCATCAGTTGTATTGATGATATAGCGTTCCATGACATTGCTGTCTTGGCGGCTTTTTACGGTTTCTGGACGGGCTTGAACGATAAAGATTTCATTGGTATCGCCATCTTTGGCCCATTCGATATCCATCGCTTGACCGTAATGCTTTTCAATGGTCATTGCTTGCTTGGCAAGTGAGGTCAGCTCTTCGGTAGATAATGAGAACTGCATACGATCTTGTTTTTCGACATCGACGGTTTTGACAGATTTAGTCGTGCTGCCTTCGTCACCATAGATCATTTTCTTATGTTTGCTGCCTAGGTTACGGCGAATAACCGAAGGCTTGCCATTGGCTAGCAATTTCTTAGAGATATAGAATTCATCTGGGTTCACCGCACCCTGTACGACCATTTCACCTAGGCCATAGCTTGAAGTGATAAAGACGACTTGATCAAAGCCACTCTCGGTATCTAGGGTGAACATCACACCAGCGGCGCCAGTTTCTGAACGTACCATGCGTTGTACAGCAGCAGATAGCGCAACGCCTTCATGCTCAAAGCCTTTGTGCACGCGATAAGAGATAGCACGGTCGTTATAAAGAGACGCAAAAACTTCTTTAATCGCGATTAGGACGTTATCAATGCCGCGAATGTTTAAAAAAGTCTCTTGCTGACCGGCAAATGAGGCATCTGGCAAATCTTCGGCAGTCGCAGAAGAACGTACAGCAACGGCGATGTCTTCGCCGCCACTCATGGTTTCGAATGACTGACGCACTTCTTGCTCTAGATCGCTTGGCAGCTCTTGCTCAATAATCCACGTACGGATTTTTTTACCCGTAGCAGCCAGCTTATTCACATCATTCACATCTAATGTTTTTAGCTCGCTATTGATTTTGTCAAGTAAGCCTGTTTCTGTCAAAAAGCGATTGAACGCATTTGATGTGGTGGCAAAGCCGCCTGGAACGCTGACACCCAAATCAGATAAATGGCTGATCATCTCGCCAAGCGAGGCATTCTTGCCACCGACCATCTCAATGTCGTCTTTTCCTAGCTGATCAAGATTGATTACAAGTGCTGTAGATTGCGCTGCCATGATAACTCCAGAAAATAAGGTTATTTAGTAAAGATTATAACGGTCGATTATACCCCTATATTTAAAGAATTTCGAGACCTTGAACCAAAAAATTCGTCAAAAAGATACAAATTGTCGGGATTGCTACATAATTTATGGCAGCCGCCTGAGTATTTTACTTTTGAGATCCCTCTAAAATTTTAATATTACTGGCATAGCAGGGTGTCATTATGGTTATTTAAATGTCTAAAAATGAGTAAATGCTGGCCAAAATCGCTTTTACCGTTTTCATACTTATATTTTTCATACCTATATATAAGACACAATCTATAGAATATAAAACACAATCCATAAAATATAAAACACAATCCATAAAATATAAAGTTAGGTTTTATATAGTCGATGAATAAAATCATGCAGCGCAATACAGACCGTAAAGGCGCGGGTGTGTCACTGTTTGCCGACAACATTGATTTCTATTGAGCCGCTATTATGCGTATAATGAAGCGTGCAATGACTTGCATAAATAACCTAACAAATAATTAAAATAGTAATATTGATTAAAAGACGAGCAAAAAGCGACAAGCTAACTCTAGGCCACTATTAGGGTTTTAACCGAGGTGTTAAAGAGGTGTTAAAGTTATGTACTCAAGCAATCTATCCGAACAAGATAAGCCCACGATTCAAAATCATGATGCGTTAAACTTAGACAATTCACAAACCATAAGAAGTGCGTTTTTTATCTCTGATGGTACGGCTATTACGGCTGAGACCCTTGGACGCGCTATTTTAAGTCAGTTTGCTTCAGTGCCTTTTGAGACCCGCGTGCTGCCCTATGTTGATAGCTTAGAGCGGGCTGAAGATGCCGTTGAGCAAATCAACATGGCTTATCAGCGCGATGGTGTGCTGCCTTTGGTGTTCGATACCATTGTCAGCCCTGAAATTCGCGAAAAAATTAACTCAGCAACCAGCTGTAATCTAGACATGTATGAGGGTTTGATTGGGCGTGTCGCTGAAGAGACTGGGGTAGAGCCAGACGGACATTCAGGTCATGCACACGATGATGTCGACTCTGAGACTTATAAAGAACGTATCGACGCGGTTCATTTTGCCTTGGATAATGATGATGGCGCACGTACGCGTCATTATAATGCTGCTGACATCATTTTGGTGGGCGTGTCACGCTCGGGTAAAACCCCAACGTCATTATACTTAGCCTTACAATTCGGTATCCGTGCGGCCAATTATCCGTTGACCGAAGATGACTTGTACGACAACCAATTGCCAAAAGCATTGCGTGAGCACAAAGACAAATTGTTCGGTCTGCTTATTGATACCGATCGTTTGGTCAAAATTCGTCAAGAGCGCCGTGCTGGTAGTCGTTACTCAAGCTATCAGCAGTGCCAGCAAGAGCAACGGGCGATACAAGGGATTTATATTACTCACGGTATTCCGAGCCTAGATGTCTCAGAGATGTCGGTGGAAGAGATTGCCACGCGTATCTTACAGATGACGGGTCTTAAACGCCGTATTGGCTAACGCTAGCGGCTGGTCATACGTCAGCGTTGACCAAAAAAATTTGTACCACTTTATATATGACAGTCTCATTTAAAACCATTTCACTTAAAACCATGCCTTTATCATATAGAGAATATTATGAGTTCACCTTATAAGTCTAGAAAGACACCTTTATTACTTACTAGCCTGTTGTTAAGCGCGGCTACTTTGCTTAGTGCTTGTCAGACGTCACCATTTGCACGCGAGCCGGTACCTGAGCCACGTTATATTCCAACTATCGTGTTAGGTGAAGCGCAAACGCTTACCGTGATGCCAAATCGTGTGGCATGTGCTTCGGCCTTACCGATGCAGTGCCTGCTGGCTAAATCGAGCAAAGATGGTAGCGTGTTTCAGATTCCTTATGATTGGATCGATGATTTTAAACCAAGCCTTGGCACTGAGTATGTGATTAGCGTGCGTCCACAAATAGATGAAGGCAAGCAAAGCTTGACAGGGCATTGGACATTGCAAAACATCCTATCACAACGTATGGTGGGCACTCTTTAGCAGCATGACCATGGCTCATCTAAGCAGTGATTCACTCATAGCCTACAGACAGATAAATAAAGAAATAAAGAGGACACGATGGGAAGCAAAAAACCAAACGACGCTACCAATGATATCGGTGAAGACATTCATACTGAAGTGTCTAATAAAGAGAGCGGCACAGCGCCGACGCCTGAACGCACAGAAGGGCAAAACAAAAAAGAAAAAATTGAACAAACGCATGAGCAAGTCAACGATGACATCATGCACCATCCTGACTTAGTCAATCCGCTAGACGATACCCGTATTGATGTAAAGTCAGGCTTTACCAAAGACTCTGAGCGTATCAAGGGTGATAAGCATCAGTTTGAATATGATGCGGTGGTATTGGGCGCAGGTCCCGCTGGTGAAGCGGCTGCCATGAAGCTTGCTAAATCAGGCAAAAAAGTTGTAGTCATCGATCCACGTGAGCAAGTCGGGGGCAACTCTACTCATGTCGGCACGATTCCGAGTAAAGCCTTACGCCAATCGGTATTTAACTTGATTAACTTTCGCCGTGATCCGATGTTTACCAAAGCGATGGAGTATCATCAAGTACCGCTAAATAAGGTGCTCGCCAACGCCCGCAAAGTGATACGCAATCAAGTCAGTACCCATACCCGCTTTTATGAGCGCAATCAGATTGAAGTGATTCATGGCTGGGCAAGCTTTACCGACGCGCATACCATCCGTGTCGAACTCGACGAAAATGTCTTTGAAACCGTTACTTTTAATAAAGCCATTATTACGGTCGGTAGCCGTCCTTATCGGCCAGAGATTTTAGACTTCAATCATCCACGCGTTTTTGACTCAGATAAAATCCTGCAAATGGATTATGTGGTCAAAAAAATCATCATCTATGGTGCTGGGGTCATTGGCTGTGAGTACGCCTCTATCTTTACTGGTCTGGGCTATAAAGTCGACTTGATCAACAATCAGAGCAAGCTACTCAGCTACTTAGACAGTGAAATCAGTGATGCGCTAGCGCATGACTTTAGACAATTTGGCGTTCTGATTCGCAACAACGAAGAGATCGATCATCTTGAAACTCACAATGATTGTGTCATTTTGCACTTAAAAAGTGGTAAGAAAATCAAGTCTGATGCGATCCTTTGGTCTAATGGTCGCTCAGGGAATACGGAAGGCTTAAAATTAGAAGCTATCGGCTTAGAAGCCAATAGTCGTGGTCAGCTAAAAGTGGATGATACCTACCGTACTGATATCGAAAATATCTATGCGGCTGGCGATGTGATTGGCTGGCCATCTCTGGCTTCTGCCGCTTATGACCAAGGTCGCTGTGCGGCAGCCTTTATGGTTGGTGATAGTGACGCAGAGCCAGTCTCAAGCGTCCCTACTGGTATTTATACCATTCCAGAAATCTCTAGTATCGGTAAGACCGAGCAGGAGCTAACGGATGAGCAAGTCCCTTATGAAGTAGGACAGGCTTTCTTTAAGCATCTAGCCCGTGCTCAGATCATCGGTGAGCGCACAGGCGTATTAAAGATACTATTCCACCGTGAGACCCTTGAGATATTGGGGATTCATTGCTACGGCAACCATGCCTCAGAGATTATCCATATTGGGCAGGCGGTCATGAAATGTAATAATACTCTTGAGTATTTCGTTAATACGACCTTTAACTATCCAACGATGGCAGAGGCTTATCGCGTCGCGGCACTCAATGGTCTTAACCGCGTTTTCTAAGCGGTAATAAAAACTGAGTTCATAAGTAAGAAAGCGCCTAACTATAATGTAGGCGCTTTTTTTATGTGTTATGGCGTGTCCTCATTTTAAAAATGGTGATAAAAATGAGGTAAGTTGCAGTCAAACAAGGAAAATAGTGCAGATAATATCGATACATGATGCACTGCTGATATCCATTTTTCTTGCTTGCTGTGCCTGCGCAGACAGAGGCTGCAAAAAATCGATATCAGCAATACCGTTGTGTTTTTAGGATATTTTGACTGTATAAAGCTATAAGGCACTTATTTTTTGTGAGGTGCGCCAGCGAAATAGCAGCAGTAATGCAAAGTAAAATGCCCACAAGCCTGCCAGCGCATAAAAGCTCATAGCGACTTGAGCGATACTCGCGCCCATTTGATTAAGCTGCACAGAGGTATTGATAGCGGGGGTAGTCGGTATCAACCAACGTACAAACTGCAGTATTTCTGGTAGTTGGTCGGCAGGCCAAGGATAGCCACTGATAAAAAATAACGGTAGCGAGCTAAAGATTAAAATTTGCAAACTGCGCTCACGTTGCCGGAACCATAGTCCGAGCAAGCAGCCAAGTGTCGCGACGGTCGGACAAAATAATAGCAAGAATAACAAACTGCCAGCCATGTTTTGTCCGCGTGTATAATGATGTAGCTCAAACGCCCAGCCATAATAAAAGCAGCCGATGATAAAGCTTAGCGTGCTGAGCGCAGCAATACGTCCAAGCCAGCCGCGTATCGTAGTCCTGTGGCGGCGCTGCTCATACCAAGTACCGATCAGCATCGCAGTGGCCATGAGTAACGTCTGCTGCAAGATAATAATGGATACCGCTGGCACTACGTAAGCACCATAACCTTCGGTTTGGTTATATAAAGGAATAATCTGTAGCGGTACGGCTTGGGTGTTTTTGGCAGCGGTAGGCGAATACGCGCCTTTTGCCACGTTTTTTTTCACTTCAATGCCAGCGGATACTGTACTGACCGCTTTTAAAAATCCTAACTGTACGTTTTTATTTAAAATAAAATAACCACCATTACCCAGTACGCTCACGCTAGCCGCTTTACCCGATAGCACTTGCTGTTCAAGGCCACTGGGTATAACCATGTAACCGGCGATTTGATCCGACCATATGGCCTCAATGGCATCTTGCTCATTGACAAAGCGCTGGGTATTTAATTGCGGGCTGGCACTCGCATAACGGACAATTGTCCGAGATAAGTTGCTATTGTCTTTATCGATAATACCAACGGGTACGTGATTGACTACTTCAGTGGAATACGGCCATGGATAAAAGAAGCCATAAATAATAGGGGCGATAATCAACATCAAAACCACGCCTTTATCGGTAAAGATGTCTTTGAGAGTCTGTAAAAAACTGCCCAAGAAGCTCTGTGACGATGACAACGTGGCTGATTGCGCAGGCGTCTTTAGTGGCTTGTTTTTCGGTAATGATGACATTAGCGTGCTCCCCAACGTTCAGGATGTGCCAGTGCGCGTTTGCTTAACACAGCAGTCAGACCCATAGCAATAATGGTCGCTAGTGTTAGTCCGTAAATGATTGGCAGCGATATGGCAACAGGGGCGTTCATCTGTAATTGGGCGATATGTAGTTTTAAATAATGGGTGAGCGGTAGGGCATTTGACCAGTGCTGGGCGCTATCACTAATGGCGATATAAGGAAAAGTGACGCCTGCAAAAGCGTAAGAAGGTGCCGAAATAAAGCCTGTAGATGACAAGCCCATGCGCAACGAAAATGAGCCTAAGGTAAATATGGCTCCCAGCCAAAATGACAGCATCATCAGTAATACTAGACCGATATAAGTGACAATAATTGAAGCGAGAGCGACCGCTTGTTGCGGCGTGGCGAGCCATAGCGCCAATGCGGACCAAATACTGTAAGCCAACATCGGCCAAAAATATTTGCCTAATAAGCCAAATACTAGGACGGCAATACTCACTTGCTGAGTTTTTTTGATCGCTGCTAATGGTTTGGTTGCATCGCTACGGCTTTGCTTATGGTCTAGTGTAGAGACTGTGTCACTGTCTACGAGTGCCGTCAAATCGGGTCGACCGGTATCAATAAAAGTGTACCAGCGTCCGATGCGTCTATCCCGCAACTCGCGTCCAATCGTCGTTGCGCCAATAACCATCGCCAAAATATGAAGCAGCGCAGGAATCACGGTGGAGGCTAAGAACTGCTGATAATCGGTTGCCGCATTAAACAAACTGATGCGCTGAATACTGATTGGTGAGTAAGCAATCGCCGCTTGCGAGGGTGCCATGCCTTGTTTAACCAACCGCTGTATCTCAACGCCAGCAGATAAGGTACCAGCGACAGACTGAACGCTTTTTTGAATGATACCCGAGTGTGTACCATACTGGGCATTTACTTGTAAAATCAGCGGTGCTGGTTTGCTAGACAAAATATTACGCGAAAAATCCTCAGGGATAATCACGACTGCATAAATATCTCGTTGCAGGATTGCCGCTTCAGCAGCGGCGGGCGAGTGATAAAGTTGTCTGACAGTGATATCAGGACTGGCCTCAAGGTAGCGCACAGCGGTATTGGCAATCGGGCTATTGTCTTGATCAATTACCCCAATCGGCAAGTTGGTAATTTGCGTTTGCGAAAAAATCCACCAAATCAGCAGCACCGTGACCAAGGGTATCCAAATCACCATGGCAAAATCCCAAGGATTTTTGGCTAAAAATCGCCGCTCGTACACGGCACTACGTACAAAAGCATCCCTGAGCTGAGCTTTACGCATGGCTTACTCTTGGCTCTGATTGGCAGCGGTTGGATTGATACGGACGATGACACTCATTCCCGAACGAATCCGCGCATCAGGTTTGCTCGGTCGCGCCTTGACCTCAAAGGTACGTACATCAAAGCCATCATCATTATTGGTGGGTCGCCACGTTGCAAAGTCAGACAATGTAGACGTTGCATAGACAGTAAACTGTTTGCTGTAAGGCTTGTCCGCTGATGATAATGCGGGAATAGTACCGGTAAATTGCTGACCAATGGCAAACTGGTTCAAATAGGTTTCAGTGACATTCAGTACCACCCATTGATCGTTGGTATTGACCAACGTTAATAGCGGTACACCTTGACCAATAACTTCACCGGCACTGACTATTACGTTATCCACGATACCAGCAATCGGGCTTTTTAAGTTGGCTTCTTTTTTTGCAGCCAGTGCCTCGTCTAACTGAGCATCGACTTGCGCCACTTGGGCGCTAGCGGCAGATTTGTCTTCACTGCGCGCACCTTCCATTGCCAAGTCGTACTGCAAACGTGCGGCCTCGGTTTGATCTTGGGTTGCAAGATACTGGGCATAAGCTTCATCGCGCTTCTGTCTTGCCATGAGACCTTCTTCATAAAGGCGATTGACACGCTGATAGGTATTTTCTGCCAAGTCAGAGGCCGCTTTATTGGCTTGCCACGCCGCCTTTGCTTGGGCAATCTCTTGCGGACGTGCGCCATTTTCGGCTTTGTCCAGCTGACTTTGTGCCATCTGCTTACCAGCCTCAGCCTGATTAATCTTTGCATTAATCTCAGGCGAATCCATCTCAATCAATTGCTGGCCAACCGTCACCTCATCCCCTTCAGTGACCATAATCTGAGCGATACGCCCTGGTACTTTTGCAGCGATGGAGGTTTGCTGCATTTGCATTTGCCCTTGTAGGGTAATGATGTCAGGTTCGCTGCTTTGGTTACTTTTATACAAACCATAAGCGATAACGCCTAAGGCAATCAGCACGAATAAGGCAAGCAACGCCTTTTTTATCATGGCCGACTTGTCAGATTTAGGATTATCACGATAAGTAGGCGTTGCCTGTTCTGGTTCCACGTCAGGTATGTCTTCTGCAGAATCGACTGACGGCTGATCATTATGAGACAGCGTTGACTCATCAGTCGAACCAGTTGATTTGCGTGAGTCGTCTGATTCGTTTGGAAATTCAGTCATGACAGTGAGATTCCTAAAGCAATAAAGTTGAGAGTGAAAAGGGTAGGGTAAAGTCGTTTTGACCTAGTACACTCGAATAGCATAAGGCTTGGCGTTTTCTATGGTTTCAAAATTAAAAATAGCACCAAAAGCGACAATAAATGCTGAGTAATAAAGCCACAGCATAATGACTACCGCTGCTGAAAGTGCACCAAATTCAGCGCTATAGTTATTAAAGTTTTGCACATAAATCGAAAATAACACAGACAATAGAATCCAGAGAACGGTAGCTAAGGCAGCGCCTGGCACTAGATTTTTTAGCGCTACGGCGTCACGGTTTGGCGCAAAACGATATAGGCTTAAGAAGCTTAAGAATATAATACTAGCCAATATCGGCCATCTACTCCAAAGCGCAATGGTCTTAGCGATTTGCGGAAAAGGAAAATAAGCCGCCGCCAAAGGAATAATAGCGATAGAGGAGATGGCTATAATCAAGACCACAACGGCAGCAAAGGTTAAACTAAGTGCTCGAATGGTGCCCTGTATAAAGCTGCGCTCTTGAGTGATATGAAAGGCAATATTAACTAGGATAATTAAGGATTTTATGCCTTTGGAGCCTGCATACAGGGCTAGTAGCGTCGATACAATCAAACCAAAAGTCAGTTTGGATGCGGTGTTCGAAGCCAGCTCGCTTAAGCGTGAATTAAGAATCTCATAGACAGACTCAGGGATAAACGGACGTAAAAGTGAAATCTGCTCTTGCATCTCAACAGGTGAAAAAGCGAGACCATAAAGCAGTACAAACACGGCCATTGCTGGAAAAATAGATAAAAAACCAAAAAATCCTACGTTCGCGCAATGTGCCCAAACATTAGAATTGTTTGCTATACGCCATGTTTGAAGCAAGTGCGGTAGCCAATGGGTTACTTTAAAAGTCAGTTTTTTCATAAAACGCTTATTCACAGTAGAGCTAGGGTTAGTAGTATCGTAAGGTCAGTAACAATATAGCCATTAGCCATTTAATCATCATCAGCATAAGCGCTTATCAAAACGCTCTATTACTCATCACACGAGATTATTATTCACTATATAAGGTAGGTAACTGAATATCTGCTGCATTAAGATAGGCGTTAAAGGCCAGTGGCGTTCCGCAACTTTGCATAAGGGCGGCAAGCGCTTGCACATAACTGTTGGCTGCCTGAGCTTGTTCAGTTCGTGCTTTGAGAGACTGGGTTTGTGCTTGCACCACGTCAACCGTTGTATTTACGCCTTCTTGAAGACCTAACTGACGCAAGCGCAATACTTCTGCTGCCAAGTCAACATTGCTCTGTAATGCCTGATAACGTGACTGGGCATTATTGACATCGTGCCAGTTTTTTTCGACCAGCAGTAGTAAATTGTCACTGACTTCAATTTCAGAAAGATCTGCTTGGCGTATTTGTGCATTGCTTGATGCCAATGATGCTGTTTTATCGAGTCCGCCCCATAGCTTCCAAGTGGCAGAAATACCAGCGACCCAACTGGGATCTTTTTCGACTTGTCCGTAGCCGTATAGCATGACGGTCGGCTTGTAACCGGTATCTGATAGCGCATGCAGTTGCTGAGCCTGTGCGCGTTTGGCGGCGACTTTTTGTAACCCCGGATGATTGCTAAGTGCCAAGTCTTGGAAGTAGCTCACATCAGGTAGGGGGCGACTGGAAACAAACAAAGGCGTCGTCGGTTTGATACGATAGTCGGTACGCAATAACCGCTGCAAAGCAATCATCGCAAGGCGAGCATCGTTATTGGCATTGACGGATTCGCTTTTGGCATCGGCTAAGGCAGACTGCGCTTCTAGGCGATCCACACGTGAGATAAAACCTTCTTCAAACAGGCGCTGCGCCATATGGTCGGTCTGCTGCAAGGTATCATAAGCATCTTCACGCAAGTAGGCGGCAATGATGGCGAGCTGCGCCTTAAAATAGCGCTCAATCAAGGTGTTATAAAGCTCGTTCTTATCGAGTAGGCTATCTGCGACCGCTTCTTGGGTGCGGGCATCGGACGCGCCTGTTAACGCTGTTGTCCGCCCAGCAGTATAAATAGGCCAAACAACGCCAATACCTGCGCCCGTCGTTGAGCCTGAACGATTAAAATCATAAGAATTTGGGAGGCGTTCACCGACCAATTCACCAAAATTTGGCAAATCTGTGGTTGGCGGAGCGGGGATAACGTCATCGACGCCATTATTGATCTCATTGACGATGCCGTTTTTGAGCGATGATAAGTCAATGTCTTCTTCTACATGGTAGGCACTGGCCGATACGCGGGCGAACACCAATGGGTTGTCTATGGTCTTGAGGGCATCAGTTTGAAATTGACTGGCAGCAATAGCGGCTTCATTGGCCGCAAGCTTTGGCGAGACTTGTAATAAGATGTTTTGCGCCTGCTCAAGACTTAAAAAGCTAGAGACTTCTAAAGGGTAGCTATTATCAACCGCTTTGTGCGTGATGGGATCTATCAGTGTGGTTAAATTGCTTTTCTGCTCAATGCCTTTTAGCTCAATGCTTTGGTTATGAATAGTCGTCGCAGTGTTATTGACTACAGATTTATTATCTGCTGGCGCGATGGTATTGGTCTGGACGGCTGCCGTATGGCCAGTCTGCAATGGATTGTCAGCGTCAACGATTTGGGTTACCGTGACTGCTGGCACGTCATTCTGTGGCTCAACGTCATCCACGTTAGCGCTTACTGAGGTGGCGACGGACATCCCCATGAGCATAACCGTAATCACAGCAGTAGACAGAGTTGATAATGCAAATTTCATAAGTCACATAAGCCATTAATTAGAATGCAAAGTTTTTTAAAACAACGCGCTATATTCAGCATTTTGATCGATCACACAATAGCGTCGTTACGCTATTATAAACTATCCGGCAGCCAGCAAATTAATAGCGCTCGAATAAATTTTAAGCAAAAAACATGAATAAAATACGAGAAAAAAGATGAGGATAAATAATAACTGAAATATTGTTGTACGTAATACGAAGCACACTTTAGAGCCACAACCGTGACGGGTCAAGCCTCAGTATCTTGCCGTCGTCTATTGTATAATCAGTGCTGATGTGATAAAGAAATGATTTCGACTTTTATCATAGCGTTATTATTTATTTTCCAACAAGAACATTGTCGTCATCATATACTGAGTTTTTGAGCTGTGAGTGCCTTGATATTGCAGGGATTTTTTGTACTTTGATATTTCGATTTTATTGCTGACGAATCATAATGAGCGCCATGTTTTGACTATTAACCCGATGAATCGGTGCTTAATTAAGCGCGTTAATTTAGTTATAGAAGCCGCTGAAAATAAAAAGAAACCGCTGACTATAAAAATATGAGAGTGATATAAACTATCAACCATAGAATAAATAAGACCAGTAAAGGATATGAGTGATGGCAGGATATATTTTGGCTTTAGATCAAGGCACCACTTCGAGTCGCGCGATATTATACGACGATCATGCCCGACCGATAAAAATGGCGCAACAGCCAACCACATTACAGACACCCAAAGCTGGTTTTGTGGAGCAAGATGCCCAGCAGATTTGGCAAACTCAGATTAGCTGTGCGCATGACGTCATTAACCAAGCAGGGCTGCTCGCTACCGATGTGACTAGTATCGCCATCACCAATCAGCGTGAATCTATTGTCATGTGGGACAAAAAAACGGGCAAACCCTTAGCGCCTGCGATTATTTGGCAAGATCGCCGTACCGCAAACTATTGCAAAACCCTTGCAGCTGAAAGTGCGAGTACTGGTGTTCATAGCGATGAGACGGATGACGGTGATGATATGGCACATCGAGTGCAAGGTATCACCGGGTTACGTTTAGATGCTTATTTTAGCGCCAGTAAAATCGCATGGTTGCTGGAAAACCATCCAAAGCTTAGCGTGCGTGCGAGCAAGGGTGAGATAGCTGTTGGCACTATTGATAGTTGGCTTATCTATAAATTGACAGGCGGCGAGCATGTCATCGATATTACCAATGCTTCCCGCACCCTGTTATACGATATTCATAAGCTGGAATGGTCAGAGGAGCTGTGCGCCCGCTTTGCTATTCCGATGAATATCTTACCTAAAGTTTTGCCCTCTGATGGGGATTTTGGTAAGACTAAAAAAGGCTTGTTTGCCAAGCAGATTCCTATTCAGGCGGTATTAGGCGATCAGCAAGCGGCACTTTTTGGCCAAGGCTGCCTCGATGCTGGTATGGCCAAAAATACCTATGGGACGGGCTGTTTTATGCTGATGAATATCGGTCAACAGCCCAAACTTAGCGAGCATCAGCTGTTGACGACGATAGCGTGGCAACGCAAATCGGCAACACTGCGCCCAGACAATTTATCCTTTGATCAAATCGTGCAGTCTGGCAAGCGTATGCTACAGCCGCCCAAAAAAGAAGTCACCTACGCGCTAGAGGGTAGCGTATTTATGGCAGGGGCAATCGTCCAGTGGCTGCGTGATAATCTGGGAATGATTCAACAGAGCGGTGAAGTCGAAGACTTAGCGCGGCAGGTTGATAGTAGCGAAGGCGTGGTATTGCTCCCTGCATTTACGGGACTTGGCGCACCATATTGGCGCTCGGACATCAGTGCAAGTATTACAGGTATGAGTCGCGGCACGACCAAAGCGCATATCGCCCGAGCGGCGTTAGAAGCGGTCGCCTATCAAACCTATGATGTCTTAATCGCTATGCAAAAAGACAGCCCGCACCCTTTAACCGAATTGAGGGTCGATGGCGGCGCTGCCAATAATGATTTGCTCATGCAGTTTCAGGCAGACTTATTGGGCGTCCCCGTACTGCGTCCTAGAGATACAGAAATTACTGCCAAAGGTGCTGCGCTGCTTGCTGGTCTAAAAACGGGGTTATACGATGCGGCCACTATGAAAGCATCTTGGCAAGTCGATCGCATTTTTGAGCCAAGCATGTCTGCTGACGAGCGCGAGCAACACCTGCACAAATGGCAACAAGCGCTTGAAAGAGCATTAATGAAGGTCTAAAAAGAGCGGCAATAAAGCGTCGATTCAATTCTTGCATTCAGTCTGTTTTATTAATAAGTTTGTTTAAAATTACTGAAATGCCTAGGCCAGTGTACACAATCGTCATAAAGATACAGGCTGTAACGCAAGACAATCGAGATTTGGACACAGTTTACATAATCTGCCTATCTGTCTTTGTCCTTAAGTTTCTATACTTTAGATGAATGGAGCAACACTGCTAACTTTCAATCATAAATCTAATATATAACAAATAATTTAAGGAAAATATTATGAGTAACCATGACGGTATTGATCGTAGTGAAGTAAAGCACATGTCTAAAGAGACTAAGCATGACCTAAATGCTGACATCATCACTGGTGAGCCAGGATCACATCCAGTAGGTACAGGCATAGGCGGCATAGGCGGCGCAGCAGCAGGTGCGGCTATCGGTACGATGGCAGGACCACTCGGCACACTCATTGGTGGTGCTATTGGCGCTATCGTCGGTGGCGGTGCAGGTCATGCGGCCGCTGAAGCTATTGACCCAACGCGCGAAGAAGCTTACTGGCGCGCAGAGTATGCGAATGCAGACTATTATAAAGAAGGCCATGATTTTGACCGTGATTTACATCCTGCCTACGCAGTCGGTTACGCCAACCGTGCCCGTTATCCTGCAGATGCTCGCTTTGAAGATCATGAAGCAGACTTAGAAAACTCATGGCATGAAGTAAAAGGTGAGTCACGTATGGAGTGGAATGAGGCACGTCGAGCATCACGTGATGCATGGAATCGTGTATCGTAATATTGGGAAATAGAGAATTTCGGCATCTTAATCAGTACCATCATTTGTATTGATAGCTTAGTCAGTATCATCGATAGTATGACTGATTAACGATACAGTATTTTTATAGCCGAGTTCTTACCCTTGATAATTGCAGTTATATAAAAGCCTCTAGAGTATGCTCTAGAGGCTTTTTTACATGTTGCACCTTTGATAGTTGTGGTAATCTTAACGATGTCTCAATAACCCATAGAGCGACCATGACTGACTCTTCTTCTGAAACGTATGAACTTGCCCCTGATATCGCCAGATTTTATCAAGGCAAGTCTTTACAAGGTCAGCCACCCAGTCTTTGGACATTGGTATTGTCTCAGGTTACTACTTGGATATTTGCACGGTCGCTCATGAATGCGGCCGTTTTAGGTTTTTTCTACGGTATCGCTGGTACTTTGGCTTATGGGATGTACTATTTTAGTTTTATCACTGGCGCACATATTGTTGATAGCTTACGATTCCAACATGGTTTTAATAACATACAGACGTTCATGCAAGTCAAGTTTGGGGCAACTGGTGAGCATCTTTATAATGCAGTGATTGGTTTTCGATTAGTGAGCGAGGTATTCAGCAACTTACTGGTGTTTGGGTTTATCACAACCTTGTTCGTGGGCTTTAATGAGAATTATTTAATACTGATTATAGCGGTCGCTACCTTAATTTATTCTTCAATTGGTGGGCTACACACTGCGCTGAAGACAGATGTGGCTCAAGCGCTATTTACGATCTTCGCCATTATTGTTTTAGCGGTTGCCATGTTTGCACATCCCTTGTTTTCTTTTAATGCCATCATTAGCTCCTCCAATTCCGCTGACAACAAGGGATGGATATTAATGATAGTTGCATTTATCCAAATATGGAGCTATCCCGCTCATGATCCTGTCATGACTGACCGAGGATTTTTAGCAGATAGGGCGACTACTAAAAAGTCATTTTACTATGCCGCGCCTATTTCGATGGCTTGCATCTTGTTATTTGGTTTGCTAGGTGTGTTTGCACAGCTGAACAACGCGGAAGGGGTCACTGAAGTGACGCAAACGCTGAACACTCTATTTTCACCAGCGGTAATGATGTTGTTTAGCTTCGCGCTGATTATTTCAGCGATATCGACCTTAGATTCTACCTACGCCAGTGCCGCAAAATTGATAGCCATTGATATGAAACTTGTCAAACCAACTGTAAAAAATGGCAGGCTGATTATGCTAGGGTTTTTGCTGGCAGGCTTGGCCTTCATTGCAACTGGCAGCAAAGACCTATTCGATGCGGTCGCTATTAGTGGTACCGCTTCCCTGTTTTTAGCACCTGTCGTATTTTTTAGCATTTGGTCAAGTTGGGAAGTCAAACCTTGGGCCATTGTAGTCAGCTTTGTATCAGCGCTCATGGCAGGTATTATTTATATGTTAGAAAACGGTGGCTATATTGCAGTGATGGCGCCAGTGTTTGGCGCAGAGCACAAATACGTGCAGCTGTTAGTATTGTGTGTCATCGCTTCTATGATTGGCAGCGCCGCCTTTGTACTGGCTCATAAACGAGTATGATCAACCAATATTTAGTACAAGGGCTTTGATAGAGTGCGCGTTAATAGAGCAAGCGTTCTCTACATTATCAATGAACCCAGTTTTTCTAGCTATGAAATAGTAGGATAAAATAATACGAAACACTACAGATTTAGTGGAGGCGGTCTATTATTATGAACAGCTTGCGTTGTTTATTCATAATAATGCATACTATCCAAATAGCACTAGGAGTTTTATGAGTTACTCTGCCAATAAAGGTAGCGATAAACAATTTTATATCGCTACTGCCAATTTGCTAAATTTTGCCAATCCTAATCGCATGTATTATGAAAATGCTGAGCCGTACAGTAATAAAGAGTATGAAAGTAAATTGCGTGGCATCAGCGACTTATTAGCAAAAGCCCATGCCGACATTATTGCCGTACAAGAAGTATGGGACAGCGAGGCGCTAGAGGCATTGGCAGTATCGTTAGGATTTAAGCCCGAACATGTGGTTATTCCGCTAGCAAGCAATGACAGTTCGAGTGCTTATACTCAAGGTAGAGGGGCGCAAAATACACCTGCCGTAGGTATTATTAGTCGCTTTGAGCAATTAGAGACGACTTTATTAGAGCAAGTGGCGCCAAAGGCGGTGATTGATATTCCTGATATTGGTCCTTATGAGCGTTTTAATCGTCCACCCTTGGTATTGCGAGTAGATGCATTCGGGCAGCCCATTACTATTATTACAGCTCACCTTAAAAGTAAGCGCGCTTTTTTCTTACGAGATGAAGCCGGCAATTTGTTAGAAGATATGGATGACCCCAATATTCGCATTCGTGCCAAGCTTCGTAGCTTATGTATGCGGGCAGCAGAAGCGGCATCTATTCGAATGTTTATCATCGAACGCTTGAAGCATACTCGTGAGCCCTTAATCTTACTTGGTGATATGAACGACGTCACCGGTAGTGTGACCACGCAACTAATGACCGAGACTGGCGAAGTCAATTATGATAAAAGCATGCGTGATGTTGCCTTGTTCGACGCCGCTCGCATTCAAGCGCGTTATGGTTGGATGAAAGACGTGGCATATACCCACATTTATCAAGGTATGCCAGAAGTAATTGATCAGCTGTTCGTTTCAGAGGAATTTTTGCCTGATAGCAAGTTTGCAATCGGTCAGGTTGAGCGAGTTGACTATTTTAATGACCATTTAAAGTGGGATTATGCCGATAGAGTCATCGATCATGGTATTATAAGGGCGAAAATAAAACTTCATTATTAACCCTAATATACTGTTAATCGATACATTATTTTTTAACCCATGCACGTCCCTTGCTTGATAGTGTACAAGCGTTTATGATGCCTCTTCATTGAGCATAGAGCGGTAATATTAGCCCGTATTACCAACTAACAAACAGTCGTTCTTAAATTTAGAATGAATACTGTCCAATGAAGACCATATTTATAAAGATAGGGCACAACATTAAGAGACTTACAATGAGTGAAAATAGAGACGACAAAATTGAAGATGTACTGGTAGATTCGGAACTGGCAAAGAAGCTGGTACCTAATAAATTTAAATTTACCAGTCAGCAAGGTCGCGCGCGCCGTCAAAAGCTATTGATGGGTGCCAAAAAACTGAGTGAAACGCAGTCTATCAATGATATTACCTTGGCTGCTGTTTGCGAAGAAGCTGGCATTCCAAGAGCATCTGCTTATCATTTCTTTCCGAATATCGAAGCCATATTTTTAGCATTGCGCTTTTTGAATGCTATCGAGATTTTAGAGATTTTGACAACTGTAGAAACGGTTGATTACGACAGATGGCAGGGATATTTAACAGCACTTATCGATCGCTGTGTGCATATCTTTCATGAAGATCAGACCAAAGCAAAATTGATCTATGGTACGAATACACCTGATTTTGAAGGTGATAGTTTCGGTGAAGATATGGATCATCAAGTGGTTGAACTGGTATATAAACGTTTAGCAGAACGGTATGAAGTGCCAAAATTTGAAGATATCCAAGATGTTCTTTTGGTCACTTATAGTATTATCAACGCTATCTTTACGGTTTCTTACCGCCGTCATGAGAGCATTACAGAGAAGTATCTGCAAGAAGCAAATACTGCGTCAATTGCTTATCTGCGCTGTTATTTACCAGAAAAGCTACCACGTAAAAACCGCTAATTTATTTTGTGCTAAACGTGGATGATATTATAAAAGTTAACTGAAATTTTAATACAAAAAAGCCGACTATTTATGAGTCGGCTTTTTTAATTTCTATTTTTGTGACGGTCTTTTGTTTGCCTAGGTTCAATAATAACGAAAATATTGACAAGTAGCTGTCAGAAAATATCTAAGATGAGCGACATTTGGTGCCAAAAACACCTTGCTCATTTTTGCGATTGCTAGGTTATTGAGCGATAGAAAACAGTTTTTGCCCTTGGCAAACATCCTCACTCGGATCCAAAGGGGCATATTGCTTGTAATAACGCACGATCAGATTCTCTAAGGCGACGTTAGCTTGCGAATCATGGGCGTTCACATAGGCCTCACGCGCTTGCTCTAGCCAGCGATCTGCCATGCGGAAGTGACTGCCTGACTCTTTTGAGCCACGCTCACACTGATTGGTTGCTGCCCATATTAAAGCCACTTCACTAAATGCCATTTCACGTGGCGCAGTACCAATACCGTCGCTGTCTTTTAAAGCACTCAAAGTTGCCCAAAGATCAGGACGCATCAAAGCAGATTCAGACGGGATATCCTGATATAGGCTTATGTCTTGTGCGGTATCATTTTTTAGCGCTTGCAATATCGTCTCTGCCGACTGCGCTGCGTATGTACCAGCCGGTGAGCGGCTATTAATACTGTCTTGATGAATAGCATAGTTAATCCACGCTTGCGCTTTATACGCTAGATACTGCTGCTGCGCTGTCATGTCTTTTTGCTGATAAGCTTGTAGTTGCGTCAACAGGCAACTCAGCGCTCGTTGCTGCGTACTTTGGTATTTATAAGCAGAGGGTTGTGTCTGCAAATTACCATGGCAATAGTTAGAAGCTTGTAGAGTAATAGCTGGAGCCTCTTTGGCTACTGCCAGCGCTGATGAAGCAGTCGTCAGGAGCAAGACTGCTGCGAGCGTAGTATAGATAGGCTGTTTATTGGTTACAGCTTTGATCGCAGAGTACAACATAATGCGAACCTTGTGTTAAGGTAATGAGTGTGGATATTGGTTTTTATTAGCACTGACTTTATAAGCCCTTAATCGATAAAGGACTGTAAATCGGCGAGCAAATTATCATAAGCCATGCCTATGATAATTTGGCTAAATTATAACGTAGAATCGCTGGTTAAACGTTTATTTTTGCGTGGATCTTCACGTTTGAATAAATCTTCATCAAATTTGAAGCGTAGTCTAAAATAAGCGCCTTCTTGCGTGCTGTCATCATAAGCGATGTCTTCATCTTCAAAGCCCATAAAGTTGTAGCCGAGTGATAACCACAGGTTAGTCATCGGGCTGTAGCCAACTTCTGCACCAACCAGATAAGCCAAGTCATCCGCTTGTTTATTCCAGTAAGTACCTGCTTGTAGACCAATATCCCAACGCTCGCTAATGTCATATAAGCCGCGTGCATAGACCGCGTGAGCCGTGTTATCGCTTACGATATTGTCAGCATCATATTCTGTATATTTACCCGCATAGCGACCTGATAACGTTAATGGGCGCGTCGGATGATAGTTGCCGCTCCATGACCAGACAATCGCATCTTTTTGATAGGGATCGTTACCGGTAGCGTTATCATCTAAACGGTACTCAAGCTTGGCAAGCATATCGAGCTGATTGCTATCATAATCACGGTAAGCGGCACCAAGCTGGAAACGATTGATAGTGCGATGACCATCGTCATAATCCACTTGCGAGTAGATATCTTTTGCTAATAGAGTAATGTCATCGGTGTAACGATAAGCAATGCCAGCGCTACCGAGTAGGGTATCACTGGTGTCGCCCCAGCGTTTTTCTAGACGCCCTGAAGCTTTGTAGTTTTCTTTGGCTAGGTATTCAACACCGACGCCCGCTGCAGTTGCGGTACTGTCTTCATCACCTTCTAGAGACTCGACACGCTCAAATAGTGTGCTTAAGGTCAGACCTTCTTGCACATACCATTTGTTTTTTAGACCGATAGCGGCTTCTGCTTCGCGGGCACTGATCGCATCACGCATACGGTATTCGCTGTAGACTTTACCGTCTTTCATATAAGTGGCATCGAAGCCTACGACGGTACGCTGACGTTCTTCGGTATCATCTAAACCGTAGCTACCTGATAAGCTATTAATTAAGTCATGACGCGCATATAAGCGACCTAAGTTACCTAGTGGTGTTTCGCCACCGATAGAGGTTGCATTACGCTCGCTATTGTCAATATCTTGCTCATATTCGGCAAATACCAAAGAGTTATTTAGTTTTGGCAAACGCGCTGTCAGACGAGCGCGGGCAGTCGTTCCCTCGATATCTTTGTCAGCGTTACTGACGCCATTGAGTGCTGATTGATTGATAATGTCATCATTGAATATTGTATCATCAGTAATATCTAGCACATCAGTGGCCGCTTGGGTATTACGTGAGGCTGCGGTTGCATCCTGCTTGTAATAGCGCACACCAATCTCACCAACGATATTCTGACTGAGACGCTGCTCAATACTTGCTTCTACACCCTCGCGACTGGCCTCTGTCGTATGATCTTCAGTACGTACGCCTTCAAGTTTAAGCGCTGTCTTTTTATCATTCAGAGTGTGAGTGACTTCTACACCTGATTCCGTACGTCCAGCGGTTAATGGAGAAGCACCAGTGACAAAACCTTCTTCAGCATCGTTGTAATAAGCTTTGGCACGGGTGTTTAATTTATTGTCGTAATCCAATTCTATACGTAGCGCATCACCTTCAGCATCGCGGCCTTCTAACAGCTCAGCATTAATCTGGTTACTTGGTTGAAAGTTTGGATTTTCTGCTTTATTTTTGGCATATTCTGCCACCAGTTTTAGCTTATCGTTGAACTTAATAACGCTGTTAACGCTGGCTAGCTCTTCTTTATTCAGTGGGTCATCACTATTGACATAGCTGCCACCGATGGCGATTTTAGTGGTCAGTTGTTGCTTGGCTGCAATACCGCCCACCCAATATTTTTCGCCGCCTTCATCTACTTCTACGGTAACGCGTAGATAAATAGGGTTGCCTTCCAAATCTTGACTGGCAATTGGCGCTTTTAGGTATAAACTGCGGCTGATAGGGTCGATTTCATAATCAGCGAATCGTGTCAGCGTCTCACGGCGTACGATAAGTCCAGGGTTATTCGCATCGCGAGTAATGACCTCAATGGTTTCGGAATTCTCTAGTACCGCATCGAAGTCGTTAGCCAGTGGATAAGGACCGGAAATGCCAAGCCCACGAGTTTCGTTGACGCGTTGTGATGAGCTGGTCTCAGCGATAAAGGTGGTGATACGGGTGTTGTTGTCTTCGTATTGCGCTTTGGCACCAGTCAACGTACGGTTGTACTGGCCAAGCTCGATACCTTCGTCGTTATCTATTTGAGTCTTGAGATCACCGTACATGGCGAATGAGCGACCTTTATCTACCCGTACGTAGAGCTTGCTAGTAGACTGGGCGTCGAAGCCTTTTGCCGATGAATCGCCATAAACGGGATAGTATTCACCCGGATCGATATCACGGAATAAGCGTTCGCCTTTTTTGTCACTGTCATAGGCAAGGGTTAATAGATAATCACCGCGTACTTTGCCTTTTAGGAACATCGCCGCACGACCAGTGGCTGAATAATCGTCACCGCCAGCAATCTCATTCAATTCTTGCTCAAAAGCACCTTGAGCATCGGTAATATTACTGCCATCAAAGTCTTTAAGTGAGATAGCCCCTTCGACGATACCGACTGCGATTAGTGGACGTAGCTTAGCAGTGAACTGTAACGGAATCACTTGCTTGCTACTACCAGTGTCAATTACCAGCTCGCCTTTACCCGGTACACTTGGCGCGATAATCGAAACTAAAAGCTCGCCACCATTCACAGTCACTTGAGTGCCTGCTGTATCTTTACTGCCGTCATCAGTACTAATGCGACCAATATTGGTATCAAGCGTAAGCGAAGTAGTACCAATATAGGGACGGTTGTCACGGTCTTTTAGACTAATAACTATCTGATATTCGCTCACGCCATCCGCAGGCACTAGCTGTTCTTGAGTACGATAATTAATAGCTTGCAAGCTATCAGGCGTCGTCACTTTAATGGTTTGTTCAGAGATGACTTTGCCATTCACGTCAGTAGCGACGCCGCGTAGGGTGTTATTACCGCGCTGTAAATCAACGGCATAATAATCAAACGCAGTTACATTTTGTTTTTCTTGCTCAGCAGTTTTACCGATTTTCTCTTCTGATACGGCTGTACCGTTGGCATATAGCGTAAAATTGCTACCCAGTGGCGCTTGTATTTGTACCATTTGCTTATAAGTACTGAGCTGCTGGCCTTCACTTAGATTAATAAAAGCGACGTCATTAGTAGCGACTTCTTTTAGATACTCTTCTAATTCTTTTTCTACTGGGGGTGCTACTGTGGTTATAGCCATCTCGACACGGTTGGCAGCTGGATTGACCATCTCATTAACGATAGCAGAGTCGCAGTTACTACCAAGGTCTAAATCACCATTGATGTTGCAGCCGCTGGCTTCCACATTATCATCGTAGTCGCGGTTGTAGTCGGGCTCTAAGGTCAGCTCCGTTTTTACGGCTTGCTCAAGGGAATCATTCTTAGCGCTCACTGATTTGCTACGAGCAACCAGCTCTGCGTTCAAGCGCTCAGTGCTATCGCCCATACCACCGACAATAGCGAAGTCAGCACGATGCAGCTCACCATACTTTAAGTCAACAAAACGGCTACCGGCATCGCCAGCGTTACGGTTGCTTTGGATAACCATTTCGGTCGCGTTAGGAATAGTCGTGCGATCAACTTTTAATACGTGAGTTTTGGCGCTAACCCCATAAAAGTTATATTTACCTTCGGGATCGGTAACGATAAAGTTACCGTTTTCCATATAAATACGTACGCCTGCAACACCCAGCTCGCCATCACCTTTTTGTTGGATGCCATCACGGTTAATATCGTGGTACACCTTACCGACGATGATACCATCTGTATTCATCACGCCGCGCTCAACCTCGATTTTCCACTGTGCTTCTCTTGATACTAAGCTTTGACCTTGCTTATTATTAGCTACGGCAGTCGCACGGTTGATACCGTCACCACCTAAAGATGAGGCACCGATTAATACGCGATAAGTGATGTTCTTAGTTTCGCCAACCGTCATGTTACCTAAATTTAAAACCTGATATTTACCATCAGCTTTAAACTCAGTAGTTTGCGTTTGACTGATATTAGTATCAGCAGTTTTACCAACACGTACACTACCATCGACATAGTCAAAACCACGTGGTAAGGCGTCTTTTAGTTGTACGTCATAAGCAGTGGATTTACCATCGTTCTTAACACTAATGTTGTAGTTGACATAGTCACCAAGCTCTGCTGTTTTGACATCACTCTCTTTAGTCACTTGTAGACTAGGAGAGGTATCGTTAATGGCAATAGTGGCATTAATATTACGGTCGATAGCGGTTAGGTCTGATGGGTTAGGCTGTTGATCCAGTCCAACAGAAGGTACAACACAAGCATCCAAAGTGGCAGTCAGAGTATCGCCATCTAGGGTCTGGATGATATTGTCATTAATGGCGTTAGCGTTATTTTGTGTAGGGGCTGATAGACGATATTTACCAGTATTATTGCCGGTCTCTATCGCTTTTAGTGAATAGGTATCGGCCGTTATTGGTGCATTGATAGTGACCCATACTTGGTCAGGCTTATCTAGCTGAACATTACATTGCGCGTAGCTGGCTTCGATATAAACGTCCTCACCAATTTGCGAGGTACTTTTACTGCCATCAAAGTTAAAGGCGTTAAAGTCAAGACTTGGGGTAACAATGACTAGGCTATCAGTGGCTGCTGCCATTACTGATTTATCTTCGACGACTACCGCACCGAGTTTGATATCAGCAGTGTCACCGTCATTACCATTAGAGTCAGATAGCGCTTGTAGCGTAAGCTCAATGCTTTCACTTTGACCTAAAGTAATTTGGGTGGTTAGATTCTCATCCAACTTGATTTCTTGATCTTCATTATCGAAAATACCGTTGTTATTCAAGTCTTGATAGACTTTAATATTCGATAAACTGTTGGGTATGACTAGCGTCAAATCGATGGTCTGTTCGCTGTAGCTAATATTTGAAAGTACGTTTACCCAGCTGACGGTTGTGTCTGTCTCCACAGTTTGTGTGGCAGGCTGGGTTAAGTTGATACCATACTTAGGAAAAGCAGACGACTGGACACTTACTTGGTTAGAAGTACTATTTAGATTAAGGTTAGTACCATTATTAACAATATAACTGGCGTTAGCAGTGTTCTCGATAAAGTGTAGCAGAGGGTTAGGTGCTGCTAGAGCAGTATTTGATTGCATAAGAAACATAGCTAACGTCAACGCAGAGACCTTAGCGGTGCGCAATGGCATGTGTTTAGACGATGTCATTAAACGAGCTGTCATATGTCGCTTATCCAATAAAACGAAATGGGGGATTGCTAGATTTCTCTAGCCCAATTAAATTCAGGCTAGGAAAATCTATAAGTACCTGTAGATACTTATAGAGCTTAAAAAGATAGGTAGAAATTAGAAGTTGAAATTAAATTGATAGTGAAAATCTCAAGATAAAGTTATGGTTACGGAATGACACGAGTGGTTTGGATTTTGACTTTAAACTGCATGGTGGCAGTTGCTTGAGGCGCTAAGGTATCAACAGTAGTCGTCACACTATCTGAAGTCTCAGCCGCTGTGCCATTAGCAGCAGTTACAGAACCTACTACATAGTCAGCTTCATTCTCGAAGTTAGTGAATTCGTCTGAGATAATGACATCCGTAATATCAAAACCTACTCCTGTTGGAGAAGAAGCAGCAGCAGTAGAAGAGGTGTTTTTAGCTTGGACTTTATAGACAATACACTGCCCAGGCAAAGCGTCCTCAATATCTGTACTAACAAACGCTCCGGCAGCAGGTATACCCGTACAATCTGCATTTATCGCTTGAGTTTTGAGCAGTACTAAGCCGCGCACCGTTGTTTTATCTGTTACGGTCGCTTTTACAGGGGCGCCTTCTAGTTTTGGAATCAAGGTAACAATGGTGTCTTCATCTGTAGGCGTAGTTGAACTTGATGGGGTGAACAGAGGTGCCTTGACAGATGAGACTTTATAGTTAATCGTAACGGTGCCATTAGGGGCTATGCCACTAGGTAATGCGCTGTATATATCATAGACACCACCGACAGCTGTAATAGGCGCTGCTGTTACAGATGGTGTTGTAGTGTCATCACCATTTGGATAATAAGTGACAGTGACGCTACCCGGCTCTATATTAATCGCATCTCGCGCGCCGCCATCATTATCAGTGATCGTGAACGTTAATTCACCGGCGTTGCTACCCTCGACGTCTTTACCCGTGTTGGTAATGACCGTTGCATGAGTCACTTGACCAAGGGTACCTGAGGTCGGTGCAATTTCTCTAGTAGTTATACCAGTTAGGGTTAGAGCCCGCCTGATAGTGCCTCCTTTTGATAATGGCAGCGTTGAGTCGTCACCTGTATTAGCTGGGGTCTGACCATTAAGGTTATTAATCTCGGTAGTAGGGTAGAAATCACTAACCAATAGTTCCCTGCCAGTGTCTGTACTATCAACCAGCGTATTAGCCGTAGCAGTATTATTATCTAAGTCATCAGTGACTGTAACGTGGTTAATGGCGTCTGCCGGAACAAGCGTACCTGAGCCACCTTGTTTGACTGTAAAGAGGAAGGTGATGTTTTGACCCACTGGGATAGTATTACCAGTAACGTTAAAGCTGGAATCACCTGCACCACTAGCAACGATAGCACCTACAGTAGCAGTACTACTGGCAGTGATATTGGCGGCTGTTAGTGGTGCTGCGAGGACTAAACCAGCCGGTAGAAAATCTGCGATATCAACTTCAGTAGCATCGGTACTAAAGGCAGTGCTTTCGTTAGTCACTACGATTTTATACTCGGCGGTATCAGTAGTATCATTGAGATCTAAGCCGTTAGTAATGGTTTTAACGATAGCAAAGGTAGGGAGCCTTGTGAATGAGGTGTCAGTGTTCGTAAGCTTGTTAACTGGAGCACCGTTATCAGTTAAGGCTTTACTCTTGACAGATATAGATAGTTGTTGACTGTCCCCACCTTTGTCGCCAGAGGTTTTGGCCTTGATAACAAACTTAACATACTGCCCCTTTTCTAGTACGGAATCCTCGGTACCATTAGTTAGCGATGAGTAGGGTATGGTGCCAGTGCGAACTGCAGCTCCTCCACCCGCGTTATATACATTGAATGTGATATTAGAGTCGGCTGGGACATAGTTAGTATCAGGGTCAACAAGGGACAGAGTATAGGTATCGGTACGGTTACCCGTGTTGGTCAAAGTATGTTCAAAGACAGCGAAGCCATTAGGCGCCACTTCTTCTTTAATGTTTGCGTCATCGTTTTGCTCACCGCCCGCTGCTGTATCATCATTATCAGCACTCAATGTAAATGCCACTTGTTCTGATACGGTGACTTTTACTATATTGGATAGAGCAACAGGCTGCTCTTGGTCGCTCACGTTATAGCTCGCGCTCGCTTGGTTAGTGATTTCTACCTTCGTGGTAGTTCCGGTAGTGCCGGCTGGATCTCCTGGTGCTGCGTTAGCAGTAGTGCTAAGCCCCAGTACCGCAGCGACGCCGATGGCTAACAAGCTGTGATTAAAAGTGTTTGATCTCATATAAGACTCCGAAATTAAAAAAGGTGTAGAGGATATGCTTCAAAGATGGTAACGGATATGCTTTAATCAATGATTATGTTAGTCAACGACCGTATTAAGCGCCACGGCGGCAGATTTATTCGCTGGCAATAGCTTAATATTCCAGCGCAGAGTACGGTATTCAGATAAGGGGATTTTAACCAGCTTGCCATCAACCTTGCGCATCAATGGCATATCAGCATAGTTATTGCTATCAATGCTGGCCTGTGCAGTAGGAGGCATAGCATCACCTGTGAAGGTCATATTGGCGGGAATAGGGAGGGTCACCATCAAATCGTTAATGTCTTTATTAATGGTATTGGTATAGATCGCTTTGTACTGAATAACGGTACCTGCTGGAGCCGTGCGAACTGGTGAATAACTGATTTTACCTTCGGCATTTTTAACGACTTTGTTAGCTATCAGCTCCATTTTTAGAGCATCATCAGCATGAGCAGCACTCAACAAAAATACAGACGCTACGGTAGCTAATAAAGCACTGCGTAAAGCATTAAAACCTTTCATATCGTATTCCTTGCGTAAACTACAACTGTCAATGCGTCCTCAACTTTGTACTACGCAGTATTACAATCTGCGACTCAGTCTAAGGAAATAGCTCTGACAAAAATTAAAACTATCTCTTGATGCATTGTCACAAAATAAATACAAATAATCAATATAAAAGCGACAAATGACATTCTAAGGTAGTCGAATGGTAAAAGCCCTATCTAAGTAGACAGGGCTTAAGTTGATTTGGAGTAAGGTAAGTAGGCTTTGCTAGAGACAGCTGAGGTTACAAGCGGTAAAGAATGCTAGTTGCCAGCAACCGAACCATATTTGGTATTAAAGCGGATAGCTTTACGATTATTAGAGGAGGGGAAAGCACCTAGGTTGAAACCATTGGTAATGACCGTACCCGTATTGCCAATGGTTACTGAACCCGTTGAGAAAGTAGGGGCGCCGCTATTGCTATTCTCGCCAATAGGAGCAGGATTAACCAACGTTGAGGTTACCACAGCATTGCGATCACCGCTCTTCTGCAAGGTATCTTTAATCACAATATCTGTAATAGGCACATTACCACGATTAATCGCCTCGATACGATAAGCGATACATTGGCCTGGCTCTATGTCAGCTATGGTCTGTGTACTAAACGCTACAGTGGGTAAGCCATTATAGCCCAAGTTGATTGTCGTCAAATCTGTCACACTACAATCATGAACGTATTGGCTTTTGATCAGTACTAAAGCGGTGTTTTCTTTAATGACATTACCAAAATCAAGGTTAAGCGTATTACCGTTTACTTTTACGCCAGTTTGATAGGTCAATACATTAGGATCAAAGCTGAACTTGCGAATATTTGGCGTAGTATCGACACTATATAGCCAGATGTTTGGTTCAATCTCTTCTATACATAAGTCGGTCTTGCCTGCTAAATCTTTTGCCGATACCGAAAAGCTATACTTCCCTAAGCTTGTTACATCCACAGTAGCCATAATGGGGTTGGCGCTAGGGTTGTTACTACAATCGCTTAAGCGCGCTTTGACAGTATTCATCCCATCTATGCCGGCTTCATTCGTATCGAAAATACCATTAAAAAAATTGGGAATGTCATAGATACCGCCTATTAGCTGTGAGTCAGGACTGGCAATACCGCCATTGTCATTGAATACAATACCAGAGAAAGTATAAGATTTGGGTGTATTGGTAATCGTACAAGTGATCTCGTCGCCGTAATTGGTATTGGCAAGGGTAAATGAGCGTGTTTTGTTGGTGGCATCGTAGGTCATCGCCGTAGTAGGCATAACTGTGGTGCTACCTGTTGTCGCGTTGGTACAGGTATAAGTCGCATTATAATTTGCTATCTCACCAAGCGTTGTACCATTCATCACTCGTTCGGTAATCGTATAGCTTTTATTTTCTTCTAAGTTCAGTACCGCGCTAGTACTCTTATTGATCGTTGATCCTTTACCCGTTGTGATGAAGCTGTTGGTCGCTATTGCGTTACCAGTAGCACTTATCTCGAACTGATCACGTTTAGCATCAGTATCATTGATGCGACTACCGTTTAACGCTTTTTTTATCACAAGTTTTGGTGGGGCAAGACAGAAGTAGAAGTCAGAATAGCCGACCAAATGATCGCCTGTAGATGTTGTCGGGCTAGCGCTACTATAGGTATTACCATGAGTAATCGTAAAAGGGGTCAATGCTGGCTTATAATTCCAATCGATATTGAAGTTACATAAGTTAGACGTATTACAGTTCTGCCATGGTATGCCAGAGATGGTCTGATCGCCATTAGATAACTTATGATTCGAATTTTTAAAACTACTAAAGATGCCACCGATAGTGATGAGTGATATGCTTTCAACATATTTACCGCTTTCGTTTGAGTCTAAGTCTTGAACAACGAAACCATATTTTGATACCGGCCTATTAATCGTAGCGGTTAATTGATGGTTCACATCCTCTTTTTTGCTATTGTGAAACATATTAATAGAGTTTGTTGTGGCTGTACCATTTGCAGCTTCATACTTTGGATAGCCAGCCAGTACGTTCTTTATAATAGGAAATGATAAAGTAAAGTTAACTCCAGCAATAGTATAAGTATTGCTTGAGCCGCTCGCCCAGCTTAGCTTTTGCGTTTTTATAGGCGTATAGGTTGGTGGTTTTTCACCGATATAATACATTTGATGCCCGCTTGGACAACTGGCAGGTGAGCTGGTAGAGCCACCGTCAAATATAGAGGTCACCGTATTGATGTCAGTAGCGGTTTTGGTGGTCGAGCTTGATTTGCGAGTAGCAGTAGCGTTATTTTGTACGGTAGAACCCGAAGCTGCTGTGACGAGCGTGGGTACGATAATGCTGTAGCTTTTTCCAACGGGTATAGATGAGATGTTGAACCCGCCTGTGCCTTCTAGTGAGGCTATAGTCGGTAAATTATTAGTATTACAAATACTATTAGCATCTGTGCTATCACAAATAATATTAGATTGCTTGCTAAGGCCTGTAACAGCGGGGTCTTTTAGTATTATATCTTTTAAAGGAACATCACCGGTATTGGTCACGGTGATTTTATAGTCAGTAGTATTCATTGTTCCAATACTAGTTAGACCATCATCTTTGGAAATAGTAAAGGCGGGCAATTGGACACAGAAGTCGTCAAAAGTCATTTCGATATTTTGATCTTGTGGGTTTCTTATAGCATCATCAGCATTGCCATATACAATACTTAGCTCTGTGATAGGTTTATCAAAAGAGGCGGTGACTTTACAAGAGTTGCTAAAGTCATTATCGCTACATGTGCCAAACGTTCCAAATCGGCTATCTCCAGTTGCTGTATCTCCTGAAGCGGTCACGTATTCACCATTATTCGAGAATATTGGTGACACAGTTTGGTCAGCTTTATCTTTAGCTATAAACTGTACTCTATCTTTCCAATTATAATCAGTAGGGAAGAAAGATCTGAATTCCCGATCAATGTCATAGACACTCATATTGAGATTAAGAACAGGTCTATCAAATTTATAGGTAATGGTGTTGGTATCGTTTCTGTTTTGCATATTTTGTTTGATAAAGAAGGCGCCAACGTTGGGAGAGGTGGTATTAACAGCACCATTGATACTTTGGGAGGTTCCACTTTGTGTCATTGATCCAGTAATCACGACATCATCATCTGGAGTATTAGAGTTGCCCGCTGCTGTAATCGTTGAGTTGAAAGAACCTGCTAACCATTGACTATACTCTCCAGACTCTACTGTTGATGATTCATAGCCCGTTGGACAAGTAGCCGCTGCCACTGCAAAACTTGGGAAGAAGAATAAAGAAACTAACGCAATCCAGCGCGCTATTATGGATTTTAGTTCTGATGGCTTAGCAGACAGATTCATGACGACTCCAATGAGCAGGACAAAATATAGATACGGCTTTAGTCAAGTGTAACGTTCGAAGTACAATTAAGATACAAAAATATGACGAACGTCTTTTTAATGGGTATGAACAACCAATTTACTGGGGTCAATTATGAAGGTTATTGCTTTTATCATGTCTGTTACAATATTTGAATACTAAATATTTAACTAATCTAGCGTTTTTGTCTCTCATTATTCTAGAATAATAACTGAAAATTTTTCCAAAAAAATAATCACTATTTATTTAAGAAATACTTGTCATGTTGCCATTTTCTTATCGCTATAAACAACCATGTAATAAGCGCCTATAATAAAGAGTACTTATCGTTTGATAACCAAATGTAGAGCGCGATTTTCTATTTCATTTTACTGTGCTGCTTTTTTTCTAATAGGCTAAAGGGTAGTTGCATCATATTGTCACCTGAGCCTTATATGGCTGCACTATAAAGTGGGGCGGCTGAGCATATTTTGTCATAAGTAAAAAGAGAATCATTAAACAAACTATTCGCGTATTACTATATTGAATAACACGTTGATTTAACAATACCCTGCCATGGTGCAGGGCTGACTGATAAAAAAGGATGAATAAAGATGAATTATTACAAGGATGCTGATAGCACCGAAACCCAAGAGTGGCTGGACGCCTTTGAGTCTGTCATCAAACATGCGGACAAGGATCGTGCGCAATTTTTGTTAAAAGCTTTATACAATATGGGGGTACAAGAAGGACTGCCGTTCAATCGACTGGATACGGCTTATATTAATAGTATTGCCGTCGAAGATGAGCCAATGTACCCAGGTGACTTGGGTATGGAGCGTAAAATTCGCGCCTTGATTCGCTACAATGCTTTGGCAATGGTCATGCGCGCTAATAAGAATGACGACGACTTGGGTGGTCACTTAGCGACATTTGCCTCTAGTGCCACGCTATATGAGACTGGCTTTAACCATTTTTTTCGGGCAGCAAGCGATCACTTCGGTGGTGATATGATCTACTATCAAGGTCACTCTGCACCCGGTATCTATGCTCGCTCATTTTTAGAAGGTCGCTTGACAGAGGATCAGCTTGAGAACTTCCGTCGTGAAGTCGGTGGCAAAGGTTTATCAAGCTATCCGCATCCTTATTTGATGCCAGACTATTGGCAGTTCCCTACGGTATCAATGGGACTTGGCCCTATCATGTCGATCTACCATGCGCACGTGCATAACTATCTGATCAATCGCGGCTTGCTCGAAGATGAAGGTCGTAAGATTTGGACTTTCTTGGGTGATGGCGAGACAGATGAGCCAGAAAGCTTAGGAGCTATTTCTCTAGCGGGCCGCGAAAAACTGGACAACCTCATTTGGGTGGTCAACTGTAACTTGCAGCGTCTAGATGGGCCAGTGCGTGGTAATGGCAAGATTATTCAAGAGTTAGAATCTGTGTTCCGCGGTGCTGGCTGGCGAGTTATTAAAGTCGTTTGGGGTGGCAACTGGGATACCTTGCTAGCCAATGATGACTCTGGCGCGCTCAAATACCGCATGGAAGAAGTGGTTGATGGGGAGTATCAGCTGTATGAAGCCCGCGATCCTGAGTTTGTGCGTACAGAGTTTTTTGGTAAATACCCTGAGCTAGAAGAAGTCGGTAAATCATTGTCTGATGATGATATCGCACGCCTAAACCGTGGTGGTCATGACCCAGTGAAGGTCTACGCCGCCTTTAGTGAAGCGATGAAAACCAAAGGTCAGCCAACGGTAATTTTAGCCAAAACCGTGAAAGGTTACGGCTTGTCCGATCAAGCCCAAGCAGTCAACAAATCGCATCAGATCAAAAAGCTGGATCAAGATGGCTTGATGTATTTCCGTGACCGCTTTGATTTGCCGTTTACTGATGAGCAGTTAGAGACGCTACCGTTTTATCGTCCAGAAGAAAACTCAGCAGAGATGAAATATCTAAAAGGACGCCGCGAAGCCTTGGGCGGTCATTTACCCAATCGCCGCAGTGGGCATATCCCCTTAAATATCCCTGAGTTGTCCATCTTTGACCGCGTATTAAAAGGTAGTAATGGCAAAGAGCAATCGACGACGATGGTGTTCGTACGCCTGCTGGCAGCCATGCTAAAAAACAAAGACATCCAAGATCGAGTAGTACCCATTGTCCCTGACGAAGCACGTACTTTTGGTCTAGAAGGTATGTTCCGTCAATTGGGTATTTATTCTGCTATCGGTCAAACCTATACGCCAGAAGATAGCGAAGCATTGATGGGCTATAAAGAAGCCAAAGACGGTCACATGCTAGAAGAAGGCATCAACGAAGCTGGGGCGATGAGTGCTTGGATTGCGCTCGCGACCAGTTATTCGATCAACGCCTTACCGATGATTCCGCTATATATCTATTATTCTATGTTTGGTTTCCAACGTGTGGGCGATTTGGCTTGGGCGGCAGGGGATTGCCAAGCACAAGGTTTCTTATTGGGTGCGACCGCTGGTCGTACGACACTGAATGGCGAAGGCTTGCAGCATCAAGACGGTCATTCGCAGATATTGTTCAACGTCGTACCAAACTGCGTCAGCTATGACCCCTGCTTTGGTTATGAGCTGGCCGTTATCATGCATGATGGCTTGCGCCGCATGTACGCAGAAGGCGAGCGCGTCTATTATTACTTGACGCTTATGAACGAAAACTATGAGCAGCCTGCCATGCCAGAAGGGGTGGAAGAAGGTATCAAACGCGGTATGTATTTGCTAGAAGACAATGGCTCAAGTCAGGTTCAGCTCTTGGGTTCGGGCGTTATCTTACGTGAAGTGCAAAAAGCAGCACAGATTCTAAAAGATGAGTTTAATATCACCTCCAACGTCTGGAGTGTGACCAGCTTTAACGAGCTAACTCGTGATGGTATGGCTTGTGATGATTATAATCGCTTGCATCCAATGGATGAAGAAAAGGTGCCTTGGGTCACTGAGCAATTGGCCCAGCACGAAGGTATCGTAGTGGCAGCGACGGACTATATGCGTAACTATTCGGAGCAGATTCGTGGTTGGTTACCTGACAGTCGTCCTTATACCACGCTAGGAACAGATGGTTATGGTCGTTCAGACTCACGTGAGAAATTGCGCAGCTTCTTTAACGTCGACGCCGCTCACATTGTGGTAGCGACGCTAAAACGCTTGGCTGATGAAGGTGAAGTCGAAATGCGCTTGGTCAAAGATGCCATTTCTAGCTTCGGTATCGATGTAGATCATCCACCTGCATGGCAGCAACAGCCTCATTATGATCATTTCCCAGATGCGCCAGCGCCTGATAAGGTCAACCCGCATCCTGTCCCTGAGTTCGTTGGGGAAGAGGATGACGAAATCAGTAGTGAAGGCCGTTCTGAAGATCAAGCCGATGCGACTTTACTCAATGATGGTGATGTCAAAGAATAATAACCATAAGACAAGGAGATAAATCATGGACATTAAAGCCCCCGATTTGGGTGTTGATAGCGCCGAAGTCAGCGAAATTATGGTAGAAGTTGGCGACGTCATCGAAAAAGACGACAACATTATTTTATTAGAATCTGACAAAGCCTCAGTCGAAGTACCTAGCTCTGCCGCTGGTACAGTCACTAAAATCAGCGTTGCAGTTGGCGATCAAGTCAGTGAAGGCATGGTACTGATTGAGTTAGATAGTGATACTGGCACTGATAGTGAAGACAGCGGTAATGAGAGCAATGATGCTGAGGCAGACGATCAGCAAGCTCCTGAAAATAATGCGGCAAGTGCGGATAGTGTAGATGCCGAAAACGACGATAAAGAAAAAGCACAGGCAGACGAGCAAGCATCTTCTGTCTCCGATAGCGCTGCTGACTCTGCGCCAAGCTCAGGGAAAGCGACCACTCATGCACTGCCTGATTTAGGTGTGGATGAAGCGCAAGTTTCTGAGATCATGGTGAGTGTCGGTGACATGGTTAGCGCTGACCAATCTATTTTGCTGATTGAGTCTGATAAGGCATCGGTTGAAGTACCGGCACCAGAAGCAGGGAAAATTGAGAAAATACTGGTCGAAGCTGGTGATATGGTTGCCAATGGTCAAGATTTTATCGTCATCATTAGTAGTGGCTCAGAGGCGGATAGTGCCAATAAATCAGCAAATGAATCAAAAACCGACAAACAAACCAGCTCAAATGACCAAAAGCAGGCGGCGGCTGAGCCAAAGCAAGCATCTGTAAAAGAGACGTCAACCAGTACACCGACTCAATCAGCGGACAACAAGCTGAATGAAACTCAGGTGAATGAGAAGTTGGTCGATGTTTATGCTGGTCCTGCCGTGCGTAAGTTGGCAAGGCAGCTAGGTGTAGATATCAGTCAAGTGACGGGTTCTGCAATCAATGAACGTATCTTAAAAGAAGACTTATTTGCCCATGTGAAGCAAAGCCTGACCAATAAGCAAGCTGCACCTGCTAGTAGTGGCACTGCGTCCAGAGCAAGTCTACCAAGCCTGCCTGATATGAGTAATGCAGAAATCTGGGGCGAGACAGAAGTACAGGATCTGAGTCGTCTGCAGAAAGTCTCTATACCTCAGCTCAACTACAATACGTTGCTGCCACAAGTCACACAGTTTGATCTGTCGGATATTACCGAGACGGAAAAACTGCGCGGTGAGCTAAAAGGTGGCATGAAAGCGGAAGGTATTGGCTTCACAATCTTGGCATTTGTGGTAAAAGCAACCGCCTATGCCTTGACCCAGCATCCTCGCTTCAATAGTCACTTAAGCGATGACAATAGCCAAATTATCCTGCGTAAAAGTGTGAATATGGGCATTGCGGTAGCGACCGATGATGGCTTAATCGTCCCCGTTATTAAAAATGTGCAAGACAAGGGTCTTAAACAAATCGCGATTGAGATTGGCGAGCTGGCAGTCAAAGCCCGTGATAAAAAGCTGAGCACCAAAGATTTACAAGGCGCAAGCTTTACCATATCAAGCCAAGGTAATCTAGGAGGCACTGCCTTTACGCCACTGGTAAATTGGCCACAAGTAGGTATCTTAGGTGTGTCAGAAGCCAGTATGCAGCCACGTTGGAGTGAGAGTAGCCAGAGCTTTGAGCCACGCCTCATGCTGCCATTGTCGTTATCTTATGATCACCGCGTGATTAATGGTGCAGATGCGGCAGTATTCACCCGATATATTGCGACCTTGCTTGCTGATCCACGCCGTATTTTACTGTAGAGATTTTTGGTTTTTAACCTGTATAAATAATAAAAAGACTGTCTTCGGATGGTCTTTTTTTGTGCTTAAATTTTAAGCATAAAAAAACCAGCGATTAATCTGGCTTTTTTATTGATGGTATTTTGACTATAGATTAAAACTGTTTAACGAAAGCCACACCATATACCCAAGGGCTGATGTCGACCTCGCCGATGTCATCACCATTTAGGCTAGCATCTGTTTTAATATCCATATAACGTGCATCAATACGGAAGGCTTCAGTCGGAGCAAAAGGTATGTCAAGACCGATATGACCGGCCACGCCGACACTATCATCAAGCTCTAAATCGTTACCATTACCAAGGTAAATTCTCTCTTTAAAGAAAGTTGTATAATTGACCCCCACACCAACAAATGGCTTGATATTCATTGGCAGGTCATAGCCATCGAAATGATATTGTAGAGATAAAGTAGGCGGGAGATGCTGAGTTTTTGCATCAATTTTATTGCCATTAGTATCGGTTAGAGTGATGTCGTGATGGAATGGAATCGCCGCTAGCAGTTCGACACCGACGTTGTCGGCAAAGAAGTACTCACCGCTGACAGTCGGACGGATATCATCATCAACTTCTACAGAAAGTGTACCGTCTGCAAGTGTGCCGTTATTACTTTTAGGGTCGACCATATGAGCACCAGCAGCCACAGACCATGTACCCGCAGGTACGGCAAAAGCAGTGGTCATGGCTAATAAAGTCGTAGCAGCTAAAACTAGGGATTGTAGTTTCATCGTTTGATTCCTCAACGCAATAATAGGTTATCGATAAGCATTTAATGAGGGATGGCATTAAGTGCTGATACACAATGTTATCATTATGAATTGCTTTGTAACATTGTAACGCTATTGTAGCATTAAAACCATTTTAATAGTAAGGTTTTAACTAAAAAACCCTTAATAATTTTAAGGGAATGAAAGGCTATGGTGTAAATGACAGGTTCATCAAAACATATTTGTTAAACAGTTCTCGTTACTGTAAGTTAGTAGTCAGTTTTATACGGCTGGTATAAATTAATATAAAGGGACAATTAACGACGACGGATAGGGTGTATTATGCTGGGCTACTGTAGTAACTCGCCGCTGCGCTGCGGACAAGCACGTTCAATGACTTTATTAAACCAAGTGGATTCTTGTTGCCCAGAATGCGGTGTTTTTTTATTGCCTGCTCAAAATCTCAGTCGTCAATTACGTGCCGATGAGCGATTTTTACAATACACCTTTCTTACGACGGGGTTAATGTTGCTGGCTTGCGTCTACATTTATTACGTAAATTTTGTATAATGATACTGCTTTTCATTATGTCATTTAGCGCGATAATCAGGCTTTAATACTTTTATTTCATTATCATAAGATCGGTGTTACACCGTATAGGGACCGCATGCAATTCCAACATATACGGCGCTTGCGTACTTTCGTTTATAACATTTTGCAAAATGATGAGCATGACACGCTTTTTAGCCGCTACGTCGATTATTTTCTGATATTTCTAATCATGACCAACGTGGCAGCCGTGATTGCGGAGTCTGTAGACAGTTGGTACTACCCTTATCAAGATTATTTTACATGGTTTGAAAACTTCTCCATCGTAGTGTTCTCTATTGAGTATCTGCTACGTTTGTGGAGTGTTGCCGAAGCGAAGCCCGATCACACCACTTGGCGTCAGCGTTGGCAATGGTTAAAAAGCCCCTCGGCATTGATTGATTTGGTTGCTATTGTGCCGGCGTTCTTGAACTTCTTTGTCACAATTGATTTACGCTTCTTACGTATTTTGCGCCTCTTCCGTATTCTTAAACTAACGCGTTATTTTGCGTCGATGCGTATTTTATTGGTGGTAATCAGTAAAGAGAAAGGCTCATTTCAAGCCGTTATTTTTATTCTAATTATCATGATTGTGACCGCTTCTAGTGGTATTTATCTGGTGGAGAACCATGCCCAGCCAGAAGAGTTTGAGTCTATCCCTAAAGCCATGTGGTGGGCGGTAGTGACGCTGACGACAGTGGGTTATGGTGATGTGACACCTATTACCAATGCCGGTAAAATATTGGGCGCGATCATTACGATACTGGGTGTCGGTCTGGCCGCATTGCCTGCAGGTATTCTAGCCACGGGTTTGGCAAATGAGCTGAACCAGCGCCGTGAAGAGCTAGAGCAGCACTTTCGTGAGCAACTGGTCGATAGCGATTTTGATTTGATACAGAACCAGATGATGGTAGAGAAAATACGTCGTGAGCTTGAGCTAGATAAGGAGCAGGCGCAAAACATCGTACTACAGGTATTGCGCGAAAAAGAACTGGAACGCCGTGAAAATGAAGTCGATGAGCGGCAAAAGAATTTTTGTCCGCATTGCGGTGAGGCTTTGTAAGTAATATAGTTAGGATATCTTAAAAATGTGACGGTATTGCTGATATCAATTTTTTGTAGCCTCTGTCTGCGCAGGCATAGCAAGTAAGAAAAATGGATATCAGCAGTGCGTGATATATTGATATTACTTTTCACTCACTATATTCGTAGTAATTATTTTGAATTTGCAAAAATCAGAGTTTACAAAAAGGGTGCAACGTTTAGAGAACGTCGCACCCTTTTTTATCACATGAGATTGTGTCCATTATACCTGATTTGATGTTACACGCCTTGTGGAATAGGCAGCGCACGTGCCAATTCATGAGCGACTTGCTGCGCTGCTGTGGCTAAGTCTTCGGCGGCAAGCGGTAGGTTTTGCAATGTCAGATGCCAATCATCTACTTCTCGGCGCAAATGGGCGACCCAAAGCGTAGAGCAATCTCGCGGCAGTTGCTTTAGATTAACCTCAAAACAGCGGTTGCCTTCATCATCACTTAAATGAATCTCACCTTTTTTGACTCGAAAAAAAGCATGACCGTGGTAAGAGTTAGCAAGCAAGGCAATATGGGTGATATGTGCTGGAATCTTGTCCAAGTAGAGTCTGATTTGCTCTTGGTCAAGTGGGGCTAGGTACATTGCTTGGTCGCCACGGTCTTTGCCGTTCAGACTGTCCCCTTGATGGCGTACTGATTCGGCCTTATCGCGTAGCTGTTTGAACCAGACGATATCGCTAATAGTACAGTTATCGTCATACAAGGCGCACGCTAAGTCGATATCAATCGCCCCTTCATTCTTTTTAAAACGCTTCAACATACCTTTGGGTTCAGTCTTGGTAAACTCGTAGTTGAGCGCAAAAAATAACGTGCCCGCATCCAAACCTAATCCTTTTAAACTGTCTGATAGTAGTGGTGACGGGGCAGTGGTCGACATAATATTCCTTGTTATTTTTTGATGATTTAAATGATTTGATATTAACTGAGTATTGCTCCGGATAAAGAGAACTCAAAATAAAGAAGGTTCAAATTAAAAAGTGTGCTTTATCCGCGTCATTGATTATCCAAGGCTTTATCCAAGACAGCTTGATATAGCAGCTCAGGTTTGGCATTTAAGAGACCATTGCCAAAACCGCGCAACCACCAGACCAGCTGGGAGGTCAAATTCACCGTTGCCTGAATGGTCAGTGTGTCATCGTCATTCAAGGTAACCGTTTGATCATCGCTAAGCTTGCTTTCAGTTAGGCTTTTGCCCGCTTGTTTGGTGAATTGTAGCTCAATAGGCATATTTTTGCCATGATCGGACAGCTCACGAAATAATGGATGGCTAAAGCCCATACCACCGGCGTCCAAATAACTGTCAAGGTGAAAATTATCGGGAGTCTTTGCGGCAGTTTCTAAAATCTCGACGCTGGCAAATCGATGCAAGGCAAATGTGCGAATGACAGTCTCTGGATCATCCGTGCGAGTTGCCAGTAGGTAAATGATGACGCCGCGTTGAATGATAGCGATGGGATTTAGGATGTATTCACCGGCTTGCGATTTATTGCTACGGGTATAGCAGGCTTTAATTTGTAATTGATAAAACAGCGCGTGGTAAATATTGTCTTTGCTATCCAAGTCAATATGTGGGGCGATTAATGGCTGAGTGGCAGGCTCGATGCGCACTCTGTCTATCCATGAATGGGTGACTTTGCTGTTTTTTAGCTGCCGCCGTGCTAGGTCAAACCACGGAAATAACTCATCTAAAATAACAGGCGGTAATAGCTGGGTCAGATTGGCCTCAACCATATTAAAGGCAACCGCTTGTGAGAGATTCATGTGCGGTAAGCTTTGTAATGGTGCATCATCACGCCAGCGCCAGCCTTGCGGATTGGCATTGTTTTTTTCGATAGGGAAACGTTTCGCCAGCGCATTTAGGTCGCGCTGTACCGTGCGCAGGCTAATATCAAAGCCTGCCATCATCAACTGCTCATAAATATGCGTGGTACCCACCCAGCGATTGCGCTGTAGTTGTGATAACACTTGCCACTGCCGCGCCGTCGTTGCTGCGCCGTGGCGATTATCGCTGCTGTCTTCTGAGACATTGTTGCCCGCAGCCGCTACGCTATTGGCTTGCTCAATAGCATCTGTTTGAGTTTGGAGTAGGTTGGCATTAGCAGGATGTACAGTCATTAAGCGATAACCTTTATGAAGTCACGAGTCAGTTTTTAGGTATCTTTATCGAGTCACTAGCCGTTTATCATCGCAGAAAAGCATCGTAGCGTCTAGGGCATCCCATCAATTAACCTATTGATTCATTAAGTGGTTTTAAATGGCTAAATTTCGCTATACATCAGCCTATATGGCATTAATGGACATTTTGGTATCATCAGTATCCACACTCTGATCGATGCTTTGATTGATACTAGGATCATCATCCATCACAGCTTCATTATTGTCTTTCTTGTTTTTACGTTTCTGTTTTTTTCTCTTGTCTGCTTTTTTCTGACGTTTTGCTTTCTGCTGCTTTTTATCTTTCTTTTTGGATTTTTTTTCGTCAATGTCATCGTCATTGTTATCTTGATTTTCATCCCATAACATCAAACGGCTTAGGACTTTGCCAAACAATGTCTCTTTACGATAGCGACCTTTTTTATTCACGGTATCGATAGGTAGACCAGTCATTAACGTCAGTGCTTCACTTAGAGTATGCACACCATAAATATGAAATTCGCCTGCTTTGACAGCGGCAATGATATCGTCGCGCAGCATGAGCTGTTTAACATTGGCCATCGGAATGACCACGCCTTGCTGCCCAGTCAATTCTTGCTCGCGGCATGCATCAAAGAATCCGGCAATTTTGGAATTGATGCCACCAACCGCTTGCACTTCGCCCAATTGGTTCATAGAGCCAGTAATGGCAAATGACTGATCAATCGGCACATTTGCTAAAGCGGACAATAGCGCACAGCCTTCGCTAACGGTGGCACTATCGCCATCGATATGCGCGTAGCTTTGCTCAAAAGCAAGTGAGGCACTAAAGTTGAGCGCATGATGTTGGCTAAATAAGGCGCGCAAATAGCTGGTCATAATCAGCATGCCTTTGGCGTGTAAGCTACCACCCAAATCCACGTCGCGCTCAATGTCGAGAATCTCACCCGTACCGATATTTGGTTGAATAACGGCAGTCAGGCGGGCGGGCATGCCAAACTCACTATCGGCATAGCTGACCACTGTCAGCGCATTGACTTGTCCGACAGCGCTGCCTGTGGTTTGGATAAGCTGTTGACCGTTTTTGAGCTCATCCCAATAGAGGTCACGCAGGTATCCTGAGCGCTCGTCCATATCATCGATGGCTTGCGTGACATGATGAGCATTGACAATGTTGTTACCGCTCAAACGTGCATGACGGTTGGACTCATGCAATAGCTTAATCAGTAAATCACTGTGCAAACTTAAGCGATCTTGGTCTTCTGCTTGCAGGCTTAAATGCTCGAGTAGGGCGGCTTGTGCACTACGATCAAACGGGTAGAGGTCGGCATAATCAATAATGTCGGCCATTTTTGCGACCAGTGCCAATTCGTGCTCACTGCTGCGAGGCACATCATCATGAAAGTCAGCACGTACTTTAAATACCGCATCAAACTCAGGCTCAAGCTCTAATAGCTCATAATACAAGTCTGCTTCGCCAAGCAAAATCACCTTAGTATCAAGGTCAATGGGCGCAGGTGCTAATGATAAGCTTCCTGTTAAGGTTAGCATCTGCTCAAGACTTGAGAGTTTGATTTTACGCGATTGTAGTGCGCGCTTAAGACCCTGCCATGCATAAGGATGCTCAAGTAAATGACTGGCTTCTAACAATAAATAGCCGCCATTGGCACGATGCAGGGCGCCCGCTCGAATCATACTGACATCGGTGGTCACCGTGCCCAGTTGGGTGATTTGCTCAACATGACCCAATAAGTTCAAATGCGTCGGCAAATCTTCAAAGACAACGGGTGCGCCGCTGTCTGGTGTGTGACTGACAATGACATTGACCGCGTAACGGCTCGGAGTCGTCGCCAGAACTGCCGTCACAAACTCTTCATCATCGCCATTTACGATGCGCTCGACATGCGTAACCATGTCGGCAAATACCGCTTTGAGATAATCAACGACCAGCGGATGACTGGCAAACTGCTCATAAATAGGGGTAAACAAAGGTTGCAGTGCACGACGTGCAATATTGCGATGTAATGCTTCTATGGCGTCATTGGCTTCGTCTTCTAACTGCTCTAAGGCGATGGTCAGCTGACTCAAGCGTTTTTGCATATGGTTCTTTTGCACGAAGTTACTTAGCTCAGCTTCGTATTCACTATTGCCATATTCGTTGTCGTTACCGTCAGTAGCATCTTTGCTAGAAATAGTCGTTTTCTTACTTTCTCCGATTACTGATGTGTTTTGACTGTTGATAGATGTTTTGGCATCTTTATTATCCGCATTATTGTTTTCAGTCGCGACTTGATCGGTTTCTGTTGTCAGTTGGCTTGGATGGACAAACACGGCTTTGTTATCAAAGGAGCGAAACGTCAATGCCAAATCATATTGCTTACCCTCAGCATTGAGCACATCATAAGCCTGACTTTCTTTTTGATGCGTGTCGTTTTTGATGGCTTCAATCTTGCTTTGATACTGGTCGCTACGAAAGCGCTGGCTCAGGCGTTTTTTGGCCTGTTGCCATAGACTATTAACTTGCTGCTGCAGTAGCGAGGCTTGACCAGCAGGAAGGCGCAAGGCGAGCGGTGTGCGTGGATCGGTGAAATTATGTACATAGACCCAGTCATCAGGTGTCGGCGCATCGGCAGCGATACGGGTCAGTAAGCGGCTGATAACGGTGCGTTTGCCCAAGCCATTTTCACCAGCCGCAAACACATGATAGCCACTGGCTTTGATATCCAAAGCCGTCTGCAACGCTTTTAACGCACGCTGTTGACCAAAGCCCACGTCCAAATCTGGCGCGGTACGTGTGTCCGTCGGCAGCTCATCGGCATTGCTATAGCGCTTTAATTGCTCAGCGCTGACAAGGCAGTGCTGTTTTACCTCAGTAAAGAGGGGATGCGGCGTATCTAGTGTTGTTTGCGTGCCGTCTGTCGTTTGGTCGGTCAATTCAGCAATGGGTGTTACCATATTAGTCGTGTCTTTTATATTAGCGTCATTTGATGTTTTGGACATAGGGGCATGTTTCTGTTCGGTCATAGGCGTATGGTGTGTCGTCTTAAAAAATGAATTGTTTTTAAAGGGTAGAGTAGGTATTAATTTTTTTACACAGTTTCTTTATGCTTAATTTTTAATGAGTAATTTTTTAATTGGTAATAAGACATCTTACAAGATATGGCGGTGTTTTAAATAAGTCATTAAACGCAGATTTGTATCATAATTGGATGCGTCACTGAAAATAATCAATAAAAGAGCAACAGATAGAGGGTCAGTTTAATGCCATCAAAGCAGAATAACGCCTCAATAGCCGCGCAGATAGTATAAGATGTCTCACATTGGCGCAATCTGCAACTATTCAATAGGCAGACTGCATGATAAAATAGACGGTTCACATGTCAAAACTGGATAACTCGTTGTATGTCAGCTTCCGCTAAAAAAACTTCATCGCCTGCCAACATGGGTAATATCCATATCGACCCGACTGGCTTTGTAAAGCTTGGCGCGCAATTGCCAGCGCTAGCTAATACCTTGGCACAAGCGATTAATGAGCTAAGTCTACCGTTAAGTGAGACGCAGCAGCGCACGTTATTATTGTACTTAGACCAGCTTTTATTGTGGAATAAAGCGTATAATCTGACCGCTATCACCGATCCAGAAGAGGCGCTGATTAAGCATGTGATTGATTGCTTGGCTATTATAACGCATTTGCCGTCGGGGTCACTGCTAGATATCGGTACAGGGGCTGGCTTGCCCGCCGTAATAATTGCGATTTGTCAGCCTGAGCGGCAGTGTACGGCGCTTGATAGCAATCAAAAAAAGATTCGTTTTATTAAGCAAATCAGTAGCGAGCTGGGCTTGAGCAATATGCAGCCTATCGCCTCTCGTATTGAAGCGCATGAGGCCAGCTATGACGTGGTCACCTCTAGAGCCTTTGCCAGTCTAATCGATTTTGTTGAGGCCGCGCAGCCAAGACTGGCGGATAATGGTTATTTATGTGCGATGAAGGGTAAAGCGCCAAGTGATGAAGAGTTACAAGCGCTAGATAACGACTGGCATATTAAGACCATTAAGCTTAACGTGCCACGTCTGCATGACAGTCGTCATTTAATTGAATTGTCTGCTAAAAATGTCTAAGCTATGAGCACCTTGTAGTCGTGAAACATCGTTTACCTTGATATTTAAATAGCATAATATCTAAAAAAGCCTTATGCAAAGCGAGCCATTTATATTATAAGTATCATGTGTATTATAGTGATAAGAAGCTGAACGCCAAAGATTGCGATTGCTAAAATGACTATTAATAACAGGCAATTATTAAAAGTAGGCAGTCACAGATACATAGTACAGACAGTCGGTAAAATACAGTAAAGACCCTAATTAAATTGAGTGAGTGTATGGAAATCATAGCAATTGCGAATCAAAAAGGCGGCGTGGGTAAAACCACAACGGCAGTAAATTTGACCGCCAGCTTGGCTGCTAAGCGCAAGCACGTACTGCTGATTGACCTAGACCCACAAGGCAATGCGACCAGTGGTACTGGTGTGGACAAAAACGACTTAGCGCTGACGATAGCCGATGTGTTGCTGGATGGTGTCTCGCTATCTGATGCTATTGTTAACAGCCCAGCAGGGTTCGATGTGATCGGGGCCAATCGTGATTTGGCTGGTATGGATATCACCTTAATGAGTAAAACCAACAGTCATGAGCTGTTTAAGACAGCGATGGCAGCGTTGGTCAATGATCAGATCGCGGCTAACAAACCTGCTTATGATTATGTGATTATAGATTGCGCCCCAAGCTTAAACTTGCTGACGATTAATGCCTTGGTCGCCACCGACGGGGTTATTATTCCTATGCAGTGTGAGTATTATGCATTAGAAGGCTTAGCGGACTTGTCGCAAACGATTGAACGTCTAACAGAGCTCAATCCGAAGCTATATATTCGCGGCGTCGTCAGAACGTTATTCGATGCGCGCAATACATTGGCTCGCGATGTCTCTGCTGAATTAGAAGCGCACTTTGGCGATATCATGTACAAGACACATATTCCAAGAAACATCCGCTTGGCAGAAGCACCCGCACATGGCTTGCCAGTTATCGCGTACGAGCGCTGGTCAAAAGGGGCGCGTGCTTATCAAAAATTGGCTGCTGAAGTGATGAAACAGTAATAAAAAAGCCAATAGTTTTGTGTGTATAAGCACCAAAAACTAGTCATAATGGAAAATGACCAAACAGAAAATAGTATTAAACATCGTATTTATTATCGTCAGTCCAAAATAATATCAATACAAGACAACTGAGTGCTAGCGATACATTAGTATGGTCAGCGGGGTTGAGTCTGTAGTGATTTATAGTGGGCAGGCTGTAGCAATGAGTAAGCCGCAGTAACAATTATTTGGCTTTTATTTTAGCGTTAGAGGATAGGTAATCATGGCGAAGAAAAGAGGATTGGCTGCTAATCGAGGCTTGGATGCCTTGTTAGGGTCAATCAAAAAAGAAAAGCAAATTACCGCCTCTGCCTTGCAAGATGATATGGCTGCGCGTGACAACACTGTGCCAGCTGAAGCGCTAGAAGCTGATAGCGAAGAAGCCAGTGCGCCTGCCAAAACTGCTCGCGCCAAAGCCAGTGAAAAACCGGCTGCAAAAACTACAGCGTCTGTCGCGACTGATGGTAGTCGTACCGCCCGCTCGCCGCGTACGGCAAGCAAAATACCTGCCAATAAGTCTCGTGCCGTTGGTACAGACAATAATGGAGCAGAAGACCAAATCAGCTTGGTGCAAATCGATGTGACACGTCTACAAGCGGGTAAATATCAACCGCGCCGTGATATGAGCGAGACTGCCCTAATGGAATTGGCCTCTTCTATCGAGCAGCATGGCGTGATGCAGCCCATTGTTATCCGTCCACTATTAGCCAACGAAGACAAAAGCGAGGCATTCGTCACCCACGAAATCATCGCAGGTGAGCGGCGCTGGCGTGCAGCAAAAATGGCGGGCAAGTCTGTCATTCCTGCCATTGAGCGTGCCCTATCAGATGAGCTGGCCATTGCGCTGGCATTGATTGAAAATATCCAACGTGAAGATTTATCAGTGATTGAGCAAGCCGCTGCACTACAGCGCTTTCATACAGAATTTGGCATGAGTCATGCGATGATTGCCGAAGTCGTTGGCAAAGCCCGCACGACGGTATCGAACCTGCTGCGCCTGAATCAGCTACACGATACGGTAAAAGATCATTTGGCTAACAGTGCCTTAGATATGGGGCATGCGCGCACGCTTTTAGCATTATCCTCAGAACAACAGCCGATTATCGCGCAAAAAATTATCGATGGCGGCATGACCGTACGCGACGCTGAAAAACTGGTCAAATCGATCTTACAGCCTGCACCTAAAGTCAGTCGTACCGAGCAATCTCACTCTCGTGATGCAGAGCGTTTGACACAGCGTTTGACCGACATGCTAGGTGCTGAAGTCAAATTGAAACATAAGAAAGATGGGCAAGGAAGTGTCGAGATATTCTTCCATAGCCAAGATCAGTTAGCCGCCTTGATAAAGCATATAGAAGCGCAAGCTTAAGACGCTGCATAAGTGCGACTACGGCTTAAATGCTTAGATATAGAGCTATCCTTGTAACAACCATTTTATAAGTATATAGAAGAGAGTCAGTATGTGGGAGTTGGTAAAGGCGGGCGGTTGGTTAATGACGCCGATTGTAGTGTGTTCAATACTGGCATTAGTCATCATCATCGAGCGTAGCCATACCTTACAGTTTAATAAAATTGTACCGGGCAGATTGCGCGAACAGCTAATCACCCGCCTACGCGAAAACGGCGATATTGGCCGTACCCAGTTGATGAATGTTAAAGAAAAGACACCCTTGGGTGATATTTTAGCCACTGGTTTGCTCTATCGTCAGTATGGTTTGGACTCGATGACCATGCATATGCAGAATCGTGCCAGTGTGCAGGTACATCAGTTAGAAAAGAACATCAATATGCTCGGTACCATAGGAGCGATTGCGCCGCTACTCGGATTATTGGGGACGGTATTGGGGATTATCTCATCGTTCTTAGCGATTACTGATGGCGCGATGCAAGACCCAACGATGCTCGCCGCTGGCGTGTCCCAAGCACTAATCACTACAGCAGCGGGCATGATTGTAGCTATACCAGCGTTGGTTGCCTATCGTTATTTTCAGCGTCGTATCATTGATATCAACGCCCAGTTTGAGACCCAAGCAGGTCTGATGATTCAAGAGTTGTATGATTATCAATTGCTTGAAAATACTTATAATACTCATTTGAAGAAGCCAATACAGGGTGCATCACCTGCCGAAAATGAAGACAATAAGCATGTAGTGGATGCGCTAAGTTTAGATAATAGTACGGCAGCAACGTCATCGTATTAACAATGGTATGAGTCGTATTCGCAATAATATGAACAGTCGTTCATTAAGAAAATAAGTATTAAGTCAATTAAAGAGAGTGATATGCGCTTTAGAAAACCAACGGTTGAGCCGCTCGAAATTAATCTAACGCCAATGATTGACTGCTTATTATTCTTAATTGTGTTCTTGCTACTGGCGACGTCGTTTAATCATTTTAGTCGCTTAAATATCATTCTGCCCGAAGCAGAAGGTGTGGCACTGACAGAAGAGAAAAACAGTATCGAGGTGGCGGTACAAGAGGATGGCAGTTATTTGGTTAATGGTATTACTCTTGCCAGCAGCAATGAGGCTGAGTTGACCAGTATGTTACAGCAAGAGGCGGGCAGTAATCGTGACATGCTATTTGTTATTGCAGCGGATGCCAATGCTACCCATCAATCAGTGGTGCGGGTCATGGATATTGCGGGTAAGCTGGGTTTTTTAAACCTAAATATTAGTACCGTCGTACCACTCGGTCAGCCTTTGCCACAATAACTTTTATCGCAATAGCTTTTACTACAATAGCCTTTGGGTGTTTTTGCACCATAATTTCTAATTGTACGATTTAAAAAATGTCAGCTTTGTACCGCTGTTGTATAACATCAAAATCCTATAAAATTGTGCCATCAGCACAGTCCATTCATGTCATAACACCCAAATTGAGGCTTTTATGAGCCAAGCTTATCAACCTGACTCTACAAAAACTTCTACTAAGAGCACATTAGTGTCGCCAGCCAACACGCCTAAGCGCAAAACATTATTGCGTCTACTCAGTTATCTAAAACCCTATTGGTGGGCGCTGTTACTAACAGTTTTGGGTTTTTCAATTAACGCCGCGACAGAGATTTGGATTGCCAAGTTACTGCAATATATCACTGATGCCATCAACCAAAACGATCAAAGCAAGCAAGATTTATTTCCGCTTTTGATTGTCGGGCTATTCTTTGTGCGGGGTATTGGTAGCTTTTTAGGTAATTATTACTCTGCTTTGGTCTCTCGTAATTTGGTATATGAGCTGCGAGTGGAAGTCTTTAATAAATTGCTGCGCTTGCCAAGCTCGTTTTATCTGGCCAACCCAGCTGGCACCATCTCGTCAAAGCTCATCTTTGATGTTGAGCAGGTCACCGCTGCCAGCACTGATTCGATGAAAACGGTATTGCGCGATGGTTTGACGGTCATAGGATTGATTGGCTTTTTGCTATACAGTAATTGGCGTTTAACCTTGATTCTGTTTGTCGTTTTGCCGCCGATATTATGGCTGATTCGTATCGCCTCCAAGCGTTACCTTAAGCTTTCTAAAGGTATTCAACAGACGATGGGTGATGTCAGTCATATCACCAATGAAGTCATCGGTGGCTATCAAGTGGTCAAAAACTACGGTGGACAAGCGTACGAATCCAAGCGGTTTGATCTGACTTCAAAAAAGAACTTACGCCAAGGCATGAAAGTTGTCATCACTAACAGTATTAACACGCCAGCAGTACAGCTGCTGATGGCGATGGCCATGTCGGTCGTGGTATGGCTCGCGCTGCGTCCGGCGGTGATAGATAATATCTCAGCTGGTGAGTTTATCTCCTATATTGCGGCAGCAGGGCTATTGAGTAAGCCGGTACGCTCGCTGACTGATGTCAATCAAAAGCTACAAAAGGGTCTTGCTGCTGGCGAATCAATATTTGCGCTACTGGATGAACCAGAAGAAGAAGACACAGGCGTGCTCAATCCCACTTTATCAGGTGACATTCATTTAGATAATGTCAGCTTGATTTATCCGGATTCGACTATAGCTTTGCGTGATTTTAATTTAGAGATACGCTCAGGCGAGACGGTTGCGTTGGTGGGGCGCAGTGGGGCGGGTAAGTCGTCCTTAGTGAACTTACTAACGCGCACCTTGACGACGACTTCAGGACAAATCAGGATAGATGGCTTACCTATAGAAGAGATTACCTTGGAGAGTCTACGCTCGCAAATTGCCATGGTCGATCAGCAAGTGGTGCTATTTAATACCACAGTATTTAATAATATTGCCTATGGTGGCTTGGCCAATAAAACCCAAGCTCAAGTTGAGCGGGCCGCAAAAGATGCCTTTGCCCATGACTTTATTGTGAAGATGCCAAATGGTTATCAAAGTGAGATTGGTGCTGAAGGTCTGCAGTTATCTGGCGGTCAACGTCAACGTTTATCGATTGCCCGTGCGCTATTAAAAGACGCGCCGATTTTAATATTGGATGAAGCAACCAGCGCTTTGGATAACGAATCTGAGTATTACATTCAGCAAGCGCTTGATAACGTGATGAAAGATCGTACCACGCTAGTTATTGCCCATCGATTAACCACTATTGAGTCGGCTGATCGTATTGCAGTGATGGATGGCGGTCAGATCGTTGAGTTAGGGACACACGACGAATTGATAAGATTGCAAGGTCATTACGCACAAATGTATGAGCGCGATTTTGAGTAAGAGTGTGAAGGGTTTTGCTAAGATTTGAACGACGGGCTGCTGAGCGAGCATTAAGATAATGGAAAAGTGACCAATACCAATGAGCATTGAGACGACAGTGACGCGTGCATGGCAACGTCAAGCCGCTTGGTTATGGCTATTATTGCCGATTAGCTGGTTGTATGGGCTCATTACCATGCTGCGCCGTCAAGCTTATAAGTTTGGATTACTAGCCAGTTACCGCGCCCCCGTTCCTGTGATGGTGATTGGTAATATCAGCGTGGGCGGTAGCGGCAAAACGCCATTAATTATTGCTCTGGTCGACTATCTCCAAGCGCAAGGTATTAAAGTAGGGGTAATTAGTCGTGGTTACGGTGGCGATAGCAGTCAGATGCCAGCCTTGGTCGATGCCGCCAGTCTACCCAGTGTGGTAGGGGATGAGCCTTGTTTAATTGTCAATATGACGGGTGTATCAATGGCGGTCTGCCCCAATCGTAAGCAAGCGATTACTACTTTATTGGCTGCTCATCCAGACCTACAATTAATCATCGCCGACGATGGTTTGCAGCATTATGCGTTGCAACGTGATATTGAATGGATTGTGGTCGATGCAGCACGGGGCTTTGGCAATGAGCAGTTATTGCCGACCGGATTTTTACGTGAGCCCATGTCGCGCTTGCAAGGCGCCACTGTTATTTACCATGAAGAGCCAAATACCAGTTCAGCGTCTGATAATAAAAAGATCCAACAGTCACAAGCCGAGCGTCTGTCCATGCACCTGCAAGCGGACGACATGCAACTATTGTGGCAACCGGTATTGGCTGACGCTAAAATGACGAGTTTACAAATAACTGATTTGCGACCCTCTGATTCGCAAGTTGGTGATTTTCAATTAACAGATTTTGAAGTAAATAACAAAGCACCTGAAAAGGGCAGCAAAGTCCACGCTGTAAGCGGTATTGGCTATCCGCAGCGGTTTTTTGATACTTTACACGCGCTTGGTTTTGAGGTCATTGGTCACCCTTATCCTGACCATTATGAGTTTAGTATGGCTGAGCTGCTGCAATATCGCCAATATCCCATCGTGGTAACCACTAAAGATGCGGTAAAACTAAGAGCCTTACTATTGCAACTAACTGCTCAACAACCGTTAAGCGATGAGTATAAAGCGCTGGTAAGTAGACTCTGGATATTACCGGTGACAGCGGTGTTATCGGATAGTTGTTATGACAATTTACATCAGCAATTAAAATTTTTAAATATTGATATCTGTAATAGTGAAAAGCTGTAAATCTTAGAATTTAAATGATTTTGTAGGAATAAACTATGTCGCCCATCATTACGCCCGCCAAAACGCATATTGTCGTTCCTGCTCGTTTTAAGAGTACGCGATTACCCGGTAAGCCATTATTAAACATTCATGGCAAGCCGATGATTCTTTGGGTCGCTGAAAAGGCGCAGGCAGCACACTTCGCTGATGATATGTGTATTGCGACCGATGATGAGCGTATTGCCAAAGTATGTATGGATGCAGGTTTTGATGTGGTGATGACCAGCGCAGAGCATGCTTCGGGGACTGACCGTTTGGCAGAAGTTGCTGCGATTAAAGGCTGGGCTGAGCATGATATTGTGGTCAATATGCAAGGTGATGAACCGTTGGTACCGCCGCTATTATTAGAGCAGGTGAAGGCGCTGTTGGTAGCAGACAATGACAGCGTGATGGCTACTTTATGTGAGCCTATTGATGACCACGAGACTTTTATGCGTCCATCAGTGGTAAAGGTTGTCAGTCAGCATGCTAATGATTTGCAGCGAGCGCTATATTTTAGCCGAGCACCGATTCCTTGCGATCGCGATATCTTATTGGCTAATGAAAGCCAGAAACAGCCGCCCAAAAATGCTTATCGTCATTTAGGGTTATATGCTTATCGCGTCAGCCTATTGCAGCAGTTTGTGCATTGGCCGCAAACACCGCTTGAAATACTTGAAAGCTTAGAGCAATTACGCGTTTTAGAGAATGGCGGTCATATTGCTATTGCCACAGCCGCTTGTCAGCTACCAGCAGGTGTCGATACGCAAGAAGATTTAGACCGTTTAAATAGCATGAGTTTGGCAGATTTTCAGAATCCTATGGCTAAATAGCCTAAGTAAAAATATGATTTTTGCCAAACAATATTATTGTGACGCCTAGCAATCGCACTATCTACTAATCGCGCTATTTACCAATTCATCAAACGCAGTTGTTAAATACGGCCGTGGAATATGATCGTGAAACACAGTCATCAAGCATCGCTATCGAGCAAAATTTATGAGTGACCTCACAGAAAATACAGGTGCATTAGATACCTCAGATGGCATTTATTTTGCACCGTTACTGCCGTGGCAGCAAAGTCTGTGGTCGCAGTTGACCAATCGGGTATCAACGTCGCAGCAGTCTTTGCCTCATGCCCTGCTCGCAGCAGGGATGCAAGGCATGGGTAAGCGCGCGTTTGTATGGCGCTTAGTCGCTTGGTTATTGTGCCGCAAGCGCGATACTCATCCATCTGGCGCTTGCGCAGAATGCGAGAGCTGTCAGTGGCTCAGATCCGGTACCCATCCAAGCCTACAAGTGCTTCCTTTCGTCAGTATGCCAGTCAGTGCAGAAAATATAAGCAATAGAGAAACTGCCAATAGTAACGCTAAAGACAAAAAATCTGCCAAAGCCGCCAGCAACAGTGCTCTTAAAATAAAAGTTGATGATATTCGTGCGTTGCAGCCTTTTATTTATCAAGGCGGGCAGGGGATGCGCATCTGCGTGTTAGATCATGCCGAGCAAATGACCGTTGCTGCTGCCAATGCGCTACTTAAGACGTTGGAAGAGCCACAAGCGCAAGTCCATTTATTCTTAATCAGTGATACGCCAGCGCAGCTATTACCCACTATCAAAAGTCGGGTTCAGCAGCTAGCTCTGCAAACTATTGAGCCTGCTAGCGCTGTTGACTATGTCACACAAGCGCTTGGGTCTACAGTTAATCGTGAAGCGGTCGCTACGTCGGCGATTGAGCAGCTTATCCAATTGGCAAACGGTGCGCCTTTAGCAGCAATAGCGTTGGCGCAAGCACCTTGGTACAGTAAGCGCGCGTTATGGCTGACAACATGGCAAGCGTTACGTAGTGGCAAACGAAGTAGCGTGGCAGCCAGCGATTATTGGCAAACCCAGCTGAGTATCGCAGAGTTTATCCAGCTGTCTGAGCTGATGCTGCTTGATATGCGCCGTGTCTGCTTAGGATTGAGCGAGCTGCAAAAAGACATCAGTCTCTCAGTAGCATTAGAGGCTTATCAACCTACTGACAGTGGTTTAGAGGGCTTTGCGACTAGCCTACAACAGACTAAAATTGCGCTACAACAAAATGTGCAAGAAAAATTCGCCTATGATAAGCTAATGCAAGAGTTGGCCTATCTATAGTCAATCCACCATAGAAAGTAAGTAGAGCATGACTAAGAAGATTAAGATGCTTAATGATCATTTGGTGGTTTGTTAATGTACTGGTCTCTTTATTATTTATTATGTATTATTTATTACTCATAAAAATATCTCAAACCTCATTTATAAAGGAAGCGGACTATGGCAATGCCAGGGCGTGGCGGGATTCTAACCTGCCATATGGAAGATATCGAAACGTTGTACGCCAGCTATTTATCCTTTGTCAATAATGGGGCATTATTTATTCCCTCTGACCGCGTGCAAAAGCTGGGCGATGAGGTGTTTATTGCGGTGACTTTACCCAACTCTAGCGAGCGTTTACCGATGAATGGTAAGGTGGTCTGGATTAATTCTAAAGCCCAAAGCGGTCGTCCAGCCGGTTTTGCCGTGCAGATTGGCACTGATATCGCGGGGCAAAGAATCAAAAACGAAGTTGAACGTTTATTGGCTGGTAAGATTGACAGTTTACAGTCTACTTATACTATGTAGCATGTATATAGTCAGAGCACTTTTAAACCGCTACGGTGTTACCCGCCCTAGATGTACTCAGTGTACTATCTGCGGTCGGTCGCCTTGTAGCGATTCTAAAATTCCTTGACTATATCTATCCATACGCTTATCTGTTGAAATAATAATGAGTTTCAAAATAAATAGTGGGATAAAAAACGCCGCCTTATATATAAGGCGGCATTTTTTTTGAGTGAGATAGTACTGGATTGAGTACGACTAAGTAAAGCAAAAAGACAGGTTAATAACGCGGTGGTACATACATATCATCTGGAATCGGCTCACGATAATACTCATCGTCGCGCTTACGTTCGGGCAATTCTACTTCATCGCGCGGCACTTCTTTATAAGGGATTTGCTCGAGTAGGTGGGCAATACAATTTAATCTCGCCCGTTTCTTGTTATTGCCTTCGACCACCCACCAAGGTGCTTCAGGAATATGAGTACGCTCGAACATCGTCTCTTTCGCCTTGGTATAATCCTCCCAACGCCGCCGTGATTGCAGGTCCATCGGTGAGAGTTTCCACTGCTTAAGCGGGTCATGAATGCGGCTCATAAAGCGCGAATGTTGCTCATCATCAGTAATCGAAAACCAGTACTTTACCAAGCGAATGCCGGAGCGCACTAGCATACGCTCAAACTCGGGCACCGACTGAAAAAACTCCTCATACTGCGCATCCGTACAAAAACCCATAACGTGCTCGACGCCGACGCGGTTATACCAACTACGATCAAATAGGACAATTTCACCAGCAGCAGGCAAGTGCGCCACGTAACGTTGAAAATACCATTGTGATTGCTCACGTTCCGTTGGTGCAGGTAGGGCAGCGACTCTACAAACGCGCGGGTTTAAGCGTTGGGTGATACGCTTAATGGCACCGCCTTTGCCCGCCGAATCACGACCCTCAAATATCACCACAATACGCTCACCGCGAGCCACTACCCAATCTTGTAGCTTGATAAGCTCACGTTGCAAGCGCACCAACTCTTGGAAATAAGTACGCCGATCGAGCTTTTCTTGTGCGCTCATCTCACGGCCATCAAAACGAAAATCGCGCATATAGTCATCGATTTCGTTCTCAAGCTCTTCATCATAGGTATCAATTAAGTCTTCATGCATTCTACGACGCAACGTATCGTCAAAGACTTCTTTGTCGATACGTTCAATAATAGTGGTTTGTTCTAGCTGGTTCTGATCACCGCGTTCTTCCGTTCTTAAAGGTTGGGGGTCAATCGTTGAGAATGTTTTCGTCACATCAAACTCCTCAGGGCTAAAAATGGCTTGCTTAAGCTTTTTTAACAAATACTTTGTCATACCCATAAACGTTACCTTTGATCGGCTAAGTGGTTTTGCAAACCCTTGTTGTTAGAGGTTCCTTAATAATAACAAATACAGCCAACAAAAAAATGCCCTTTAATTAATTAAAGGGCATTTTTAGTTGAAACTAGTGTGTTGGTTAAACAGGTCAACCAACGCATTTATTCCGCATGGTTATTCTTGCTGTTTTTAAGATTACTTCTCTAAGATACAAGTAACGCCTTGACCGCCAGCGGCACAGATAGAGATAAGGGCACGACCTGAGCCTTTTTGATCCAATAATTTAGCAGCAGTGGCTAAGATACGACCACCAGTCGCAGCAAATGGATGACCTGCTGCCAATGATGAACCATTGACGTTGAGCTTGCTACGATCGATAGAGCCTAGTGGGGCGTCAAGACCTAGACGCTCTTCACAGAATTTCTCATCTTCCCAAGCCGCTAGCGTTGATAGCACTTGTGAAGCAAAGGCTTCATGAATCTCATAAAAGTCAAAATCCTGTAGTGTCAGACCAGCGCGCTCAAGCATACGCGGTACGGCATAAGCAGGTGCCATTAGTAAACCTTCTGTCGTGCCAGACTTACCGATGAAATCAACAGCGGCGGTCTCTTGATGGACGATGTAGGCCAATGGCTTAAGACCATGCTCTTTTGCCCATTCATCCGTACCCAATAGTACACAAGAAGCACCATCAGTTAGCGGCGTAGAGTTGGCGGCAGTCATCGTTGGATTGGCATTCTTTTTGCCAAATACGGGCTTCAATTTACCTAGTTTCTCTAAAGTAGTGTCTGGACGCAAGTTATTGTCGCGAGTCAGACCTTTGTAAGGTGTAATCAAGTCATCAAAGAAACCTTCGTCATAAGCGCGTGCTAGGTTTTGATGGCTATTAAAGGCCAGCTCATCTTGTGCTTCACGGCTAATATTCCACTCAAGCGCAGTGATGGCCTGATGGTCGCCCATAGATAGACCAGTACGTGGCTCACCGTTTTGTGGTGAATCAAGTAAGTCTTTTGGATTTAAACCCATCAGTGCTTTTAGACGTTGTTTGTTGTCTTTAGCAGCACCAAGTTTGATAAGAACTTTACGTAGGCCATCGCCAACTGCGATAGGGGCGTCAGAGGTGGTATCTACACCACCAGTGATGGCTGAATCGATAATGCCAAGGGCGATTTTGTTGGCAGAAGCAAACGTCGCTTGCAAGCCAGTCCCACAAGCTTGTGAGATGTCATAAGTAGGGGTATGCGGGTTTAGAGCGGTGCTTAATGTGGCTTCACGAGTTAGGTTGATGTCACGGCTTAGCTTCATAACGGCACCAGCAACGACTTCACCGACTTTTTCGTCTTGTAGATTAAAGCGCTCAATCAGACCGTTCAACGCAGCGGTTAGCATATCTGTGTTGCTGACGTCTGCGTATGAGCCGTTTGAGCGGGCAAATGGGATACGGTTACCCCCTAAGATTGCGACGCGATTTTGACCTGAAGCAAGTTTGCTCGCGCTTGACTTTTTCGCAGTAGTGGCGGTCTTTTTAGCAGCTGCAGTATCGACTTTATCATCCGTTTCTTTTGCGCTGGCAGTGCTTTTGGTGTTCGTGTTTTTAGTGTCAGTATCTTTTACAGCAGATGTTTTGGCCGTAGTTGCTTTATTATCGGTGCTGCTGGTTTTATTAGCGGCAGTGTCTTTTTTAGCGCTATCTGCTGACTTAGCATTGTCTGACTTGGTATTTTCAGACTTAGCATTGTTTGCTTTGCTATCAGTAGACTTTACGACTGTGCTTTCAACAACAGGGCTCTCAGGGTGATTATTTTTATTACTCATAATATTATCCTTAAAATATTGGCAGAAGAAAAAAAGAAAATAGCCCTTAAAAAGGGTGACTAATCAAAATATATTGCTTAAGTTGCTCAGCAGTATGACTCAGTGATTTAATGCAGTGAACAGATATTATCATTTATTGTACCGTCTAGCTGTGTATCATAAGGCGTTTTTGCTGCCTTACTGTATGTCTTTAGCAAACTATGTGACTCTTATTTAAGCTCAGTAATCTCTCAGTCCACTGATAGCTATAAAGGCAGCCATGATATTTCTTAGAATGATAACTTTCGTAGACTGGCTAGTATTGATTATTAGCATTGCATAACGGCACGTTTGATAATATATTGTTATCGATAAATGCATTTGCCATAACTTATAGGTCTGATTTTAGCACAAGATAGCAATTTTTAAATCTAAAAAAAGAGACTGTCTTGTATACTGGCTTGTTTACAGATTGTTATAGACATTTTTGGCTTTTGGACTTGTTTACTATGTGAGTGTATAGTTAAGGCAGTTTTGTACCCATTTACTAAATATAAATAATTATGATGCTGATGAGTCTTTATACTTGTTGATGTTTGTATGAGTGATTATAAAAGACAAATTCCATTTTTCATTTACTCTTATCTTAACCTTTCGTTATAGGAACTATATTATGTCAGACCGTTATGGTGATTTTGTTCAATCTTCTATTGGTAAAAAAGTCGCAAAAAACTTAGGCTTGCCTATGCCGGTAGAGCTTGACCGTTTTGATAGTGGTCAACCCTTGGTACGCGGTAGCGTATTGGTCGGTCGCGCTGCTGGCGATGACAAAAGCGTGAGTGAGTCAATCGCCCGCATCTTGTCAGACGTCCATGCCGAGGTATTTGTCAATAGCAGCGATGGTATCAAAGATGCGCTTTCTGATGCGGGTGTTGAGGCAAAAGCCAATACGGGCGGCGATGATAAATTTAAAGTCTTGCTTTTTGACGCCAGTAATATCAGTAATGCTGACCAGCTTAAAGAAGTGTATGAATTCTTCCACACCGTTGCTCGCGGCGTAGAACGATCAGGTCGAGTAATCATCGTGGGCCGTACGCCAGAAAACTCGACTGATATCGAAGCAGCATTGGCACAACGTGCGCTTGAAGGCTTTGTGAAGTCAGTTGGTAAAGAGTTTAAGCGTGGTATTACTGCACAGCTTATCTACGTTGAAGAAGGTGCTGAGCAAAATCTAGATTCGACACTACGCTTTTTCACTTCTGCGCGCTCAGCTTATGTGTCAGGACAAGTCGTACGCGTCAGCAAAGGCGATAACGTCGATGTCGATTGGACACAGCCTCTAGGCGGCAAAACCATGCTAGTCACTGGCGCAAGTCGCGGTATCGGCGAAGCCATCGCGCGCGTATTGGCTCGTGAAGGTGCTCATGTTATCTGTCTTGATGTTCCGCAGCAGCAAGCTGACTTGCAAAAAGTCGCTAGCGAAATTAGTGGCTCTGTCTTAACCGTCGACATCACCAGTGCCGACGCGGGCAAAGAAATCGCAGAAGCAGCGCAAAAGCGTGGCGGTCTAGACTCAATTATCCATAACGCTGGCGTGACACGTGATAAAACCTTGGCAAAAATGGATGAGAAAAAGTGGGACATGGTCATCAATATTAACTTAGGCAGTATCGCTAAGCTGAACCGCTACTTGCTTGACAATGACGTCCTAAAAGAAAACGCGCGTATCGTTTGCGTATCATCTATCTCAGGCATCGCGGGTAACTTGGGTCAAACCAACTATGCCACCTCAAAAGCAGGCGTGATTGGCTTGGTTGATGCCACTGCCAAGCAGTTAGAAGATAACGCTAAGGGCATGACTATCAACGCTGTTGCTCCAGGATTTATCGAAACGCAAATGACAGAAGCCATCCCATTTGCTATTCGTGAAGCGGGTCGCCGTATGAACTCAATGAGTCAAGGCGGCTTACCAGTCGACGTCGCTGAGACTATCGCATGGTTTGCATCTCCTGCTTCTGGCGGTCTAAATGGCAACATTGTACGCGTTTGTGGTCAAAGCTTGCTAGGTGCATAGCCTTGAGTGCATCGTCCTAATTCGTTTGTGGGTATAGGTGATGAATTTGCTCATGGTAAATCCATGATGTAACTTACAATTTTTTATGTGCCTCACATATGCTTACGAAAGAATTGCTGATAAATTGTAATAAAGCTGCCCAAGGGTGGCTTTTTTATGATAAAAACACAGGAACTTTATGATAAAAGCACAGGAACCATGAGCCCAATTGATTTTTGTTGGGATAAGCGCCTATACTAGATATAAGGAATAGGTATAAAAAATATCTATATATAACGGCTGCCTTGTATGAAAAATGCTATGTATTAAATATATCGAGCAGAGCGCTTATAACATCACTCAACGGTAAGCTTAATCAACGACTTCATAGCATCTCGAGATGCACTAAGAAAATTAGCTTGAGCCACACTTAGGATTTATTATGTCAGACAAACATTATGATGCGTTGCCAAAAGCGCATACGACTTACGCCAATATCGTAAAAAGCTTATTGCCGATTGGCAACAGTGGCAAAATCAGTAAAGACCAATTGCCGCAAGCGACCTATTATGTAGATGATTTACACATCGATCAAAGCAATCTTGATGATTACCGTAAGATTTGTGGCTTTGCTGATAATGGCAAAGTGCCTGTGACGTATTTTTCGGTCTTATCGCAGACCTTACAGATGAATATGATGGTTAAAGAGCCATTCCCGTTTGCCATGTTAGGTCTAGTACATGTGGATAATAGCGTGACTCAGTACCGTCCTATCGGTGAGCGTGAGACTGTCGCTATGGCAGTGAAGTTCGATAACTTGCGTGATCATGCTCAAGGTCAACAGTTCGATTTTGTGACGACGGTCAAATCAGAGGCCGAAGTCATTTGGGAAGGGACGTCAACCTATCTGTCACGTAGCAAAAAATCGGACAGTAGCAAAAAAGATAATAAAAGTACCCCGCGTCCAGTAACCGTGAAGCCAGCAGTAAACGCAGACGGTGTGCATAGCATCTTTGAAGTGCCAGAAGACATTGGTCGTCGTTATGCTTTTGTTTCAGGTGACTTCAACCTTATCCATCTGCATCCATTATCAGCGCGCGCGTTTGGTTTTCCTAAAGCGATTGCTCACGGTATGTGGTCAAAGGCCAAGTGCCTTGCCATGATGGACGAGCTACCTGATGCTTGTACGGTTGATGTGTCATTTAAGTTGCCTATCTTTTTGCCTGCTGAAGTAGAGCTTATTGGCGATCCGGTCGCGCAGCTTGACAATGCAGACGACACTTGTGAGTTTGGCTTATATAGCTCTAAAAACGACAAGCCACATCTGGCGGGTGTTATTAAATTGCAGAAGTGACCGTTAATTAACTGCCAACAAAACGATAACCAGTAAGCTAAGACGCCTTTATCTCAATAGCCACACCTAACGAACACATTTATAACTATGACTTCACAAAATAAAGTAACCAGTACCGTACATTCTGATCGCTCGGCCGCAGCTGATACAGTCGCTGCGAACGATTACGCTGCGACTGACAGCGCTACTATTGACATCAGCGCTTGTGATAATGGTGTCGATCTTGCCACTATTTTCGTCCCTTACTTTCGCCCTGATGCAAATACCATTGTGTGCGGTGCGCTCGATGAGGAAAAAGTGGCGGCTTTGGCCGAAGCTGGGGTTGAGCTAGTCATTAACTTACAACCTGATGACGAGTTGAGCTTTGATGAAGCAGCAGCAGTTGAGCGGGCAGGCATGCACTATGAGCAGCTGGCTATTAGCGGCGCTGCAGATTTAAAGCAGCTTAAGATATTGGCGTTTGATAATATCTTACGCCAACATCATGGCAAAAAAACAGCGTTGCACTGTGGCTCTGGCAATAGAGTAGGTGCAGCGATTGCTCTGCGGGCAGGTTGGCTACGCGGGCGTAAGATGGATACGGCTATGGAGCGTGGTCGCGGTCATGGTTTGACGAAGCTTGAAGACGAAGTTTATAAGCGTTTGTTAGTACCGCGCTAAAGCATGAAGAGAAGTAATAAAAAAGGCGACCAATAGGTGGCCTTTTTTATTATTAAATAATTTATTGGTATTTTATAAATGCCGTAGTATATAAATGCTTAAGATTAAGGCGCTAAGGCGTTTTAAAATCTTGAAGTTTCAATGACCTGTCATAATTATAAAGAATGGAGTAAAGCAACCATGAGCGACAACAATAATAAAACCAATCAAAACCCTAACGATCAAACCGATAGCGAGCTTCAGCAACATTTGCAGCGAATACTTACCGATTTACAGCTTGATGATGCGCCTGCTGGTGGTGCGGTGGTTGTCTATCAGGACGGCAAATGTATCGCACAAGCGAGCATAGGGCTGGCGCGCGCGAATTTGTCATGGAGTCCTGATACTTTATCGCTTAATTTTTCGACGGGTAAGGGCGTATTGGCAACGCTGGTGCATGTATTGGTTGCGCAGCAGTTGCTTGCTTATGATGAGCCGATTGCCAGCTATTGGCCCGCATTTGCTGCCCAGCATAAAGGTGATATTACGCTACGCCATGTTATGTCGCATCAAGCCAATTTATTCTCTATTCAGAGTATTGATGCGGACAGTGAAGAGTTGCTCGATTGGCAGTTGATGCTTAGTAAAGTCGCTGCGATGTCAGTCACTGCACCTGAAGATGCCGAGTTATACGACAGCGCGTATAGTGCCTTAGTCTATGGCTGGGTATTAGGCGGCGTGATAGAAGCGGTGACTGAGCTGTCATTGGCTGAGGCGCTGCGGCATTATTTGACTGAACCACTGGGTATCGCAGACAGTTGTTATTTCGGCGTACCCGCTAGCAAAGTAGACCAAGTGGCGATGCTGGCCAAAAACTTTGCTGGGTCAAATGAGGACAGCTCACAGTTAGGTAATAGGCGTCATAAACCTACGATAAAAGCAGACTCAGCAGAGACATTAAAAACGTATGCAAATCTGCCCAGTTATGGGTGTTGGCAGCAGCACACGTTAGAAAATAAAGAAACGGCAAGTACAATTCAGGGTGATGAGCAAAACAACCTGCCTATTTTAGACACGGCTCATATTAATGGTTTGTATTTCAATACGAGCAAGCTGAATCTAAGAAATTATAAAGCGGCACTCATACCTGCTAATAAACAACCTATTGACTATTACCAGCGTGAGACGTTACAAGCAGCCATTCCAGCGGCCAACGGTGTTGCCTCAGCGCAGGCACTAGCCACTATCTATGCGATGTTGGCTAATGGCGGGCAATGGCAGGGACGCACGCTTATTGATAGCGCCACTTTTGAGGCGCTAGCCAAACCGCAAGTCACAGGGCTAGATGCTGTCATGCCATCGAATATGGATTGGCGCTTGGGTTATCATCGACTACTCAGTATTTGTGCTGATACTCAAGCGAGCTTTGGTCATATGGGTTATAACGGTTCGGTTGCGTGGTGTGATCCTGCGCGGCAGTTATCCTTTGCCTTTATTCATAACTTTGATACCACGATGCTCAACGATGTTCGTCAGTTTGCCCTAACCGAAGCTGTGTTTGGCTTGTTGGACAATAAAATCCTAGCGCCATAAAGATACAGAGTGATCATAATCACTGTTGATTTATCCGTATTGGGGTGAGGGTTAATGTGGTTTTTTCGGCGTCATTTTAAGCAACTTTGTGGCGCTGAGGCCATGGATAAAGATTGAAGCCAGAATCACAATCGAGCAGACGACCCATAATTTGAGCGCATCTTCCTCACCAAAAAAACCTTGATTGAGCGCGTAAGATAAATAATATAAGGTACCAATACCGCGGATGCCCAATGCAGAGATGGCATATTTTTCAGTGTGTGGCAAGTTTAGCCCAGACAGGGCAATGAAGCCGCCAATCGGACGTATCAATAATAAAAAAGTAAAGCTGACGATATAGACACGCCATGTTAGCTCAACACCCGACTGTAACCCTTGACCGAGAAACATCCCAAAAGTGACGAGCACGAGTGACATCAGCAAGCCTTCTGATTGCTCTGCAAAGTCATGCAGCTTGTTATGGTAACTGTGTTCATGCTCTGAACGACGAAAAGCAAATGCTGCGATGAATACCGCAATAAAACCATAGCTATGTACCAATTCTGCTAAACCGTAGGCCAGTAGTGTTAGCGCAATCACCAGATACCCTTGAGAGATGGTGGTTTCGTGGCTGTACTTTGAAAACACCAATTTTGCTAACAGTTTACCGACGATGATACCAACTACCAAGCCTGCGCCAATTTTCCACAGTACGTCATGAGTAAACCACGACCAGAGCATCTCACCAGTAAAATCCTTACCTTCGCTAAAAGCCTCTGCTATTTTAATCGCCAAATAAACAAATGGAAAAGCCAGCCCATCGTTTAATCCAGCTTCTGAGGTTAAGGTGAATCGCGGCGTATCTTCACCGCCTGTGTTCGGTGGTCCGACTTGAATGCTAGAGGCCAATACGGGATCAGTCGGTGCCAGTACCGCGCCCAGTAAGATTGCTGCACCCATACTAAGACCAAAAGCATAATAACCCAAGGCCGCCATAGCAAAGATGCCAATTGGCATAGTGATAAGCAACAGACGGACAGTCGGGCGCCACAATCGCCAAGACAACTTAGTGTCAATCTTGATACCCGCGCCAACCAAAGAGACCAACACCACAATCTCGGTTAATTTCTCGACGATTAAACCATTATCAAGCGGATTTAAAAATGATAATGTCGTCCAATAATAACCCATCAGCAGACCAAAGCTGACTTGCAACATAGGTAAGGAGATAGGCGTGCGCTTAAAGATAATAGGAAACAACGCCCCTAATAAAAAGGTGATGCCACAGACCAATAAGAATAAATTATAGTTTTCAATCATAGGTTTGCTACACACTGTGTCATAGGGTTTAAATTTTTGAGGTTAGAGGGTATTTATTAGCTCATTAATAATGACGGTAAAAATTTTTTATTACTACAAAAAAACGTTATCAGAATAGTGACTACGTTGTTTTTTGGTGAAAAAAAAGCCTGAATACTAAAAAAGCCTGCATCACGCAGGCTTTTTTAGTATTCAGGCTTAGGATAATTCTAGTAAAAATATTCTAAAAAATGCTAGGTAAGGTTTTTAGCTTAGCGCTCCACTTGGCTCACATCGCGCACCGCACCAGTATCAGCACTGGTAGTCATTGCTGCATAAGCACGTAGGGCAGGAGAAACATGACGCTCACGGCTGACAGGTTTCCACGCATCGCGTCCGCGAGCTTCCATCGCTTCGCGACGAGTGGCCAAATCGGCATCGCTGACCTGCATATTGATGGTACGATTAGGAATGTCGATATGGATGATGTCGCCTTCTTCAACCAGACCAATCGCTCCACCTTCAGCCGCTTCAGGGCTGGCATGACCGATTGATAGGCCAGATGTACCACCAGAGAAACGACCATCGGTGAGTAGAGCGCATTCTTTACCCAAGCCTTTTGACTTCAGATAAGTCGTTGGATACAGCATTTCTTGCATACCAGGGCCGCCTTTCGGGCCTTCATAGCGGATGATGACAACATCACCTGCAACAATTTGATCATCAAGAACGGCGGCGACAGCATCATCTTGTGATTCAAAGAGTCGCGCGCGCCCTGTGAAAACTAAGATGCTTTCATCGACACCAGCGGTTTTGACCACGCAGCCACGCTCTGCAATATTGCCGTATAGTACAGCAAGGCCACCATCGGTTGAATAAGCATGCTGGGCACTGCGGATACAGCCTGACTCACGGTTGACGTCAAGGTTTGACCATTCTTTTGACTGAGAAAACGCCTCAGTCGTGCGCACGCCACCAGGCGCGGCGATATAACGCGCACGTGCCTCAGTATTGTCAGGGTTCATGATGTCCCATTTATCAATCGCTGCTTTCATCGTCTCACTATGGATGGTCGGCACGTCAGTCTTCAATAATCCGGCACGATCAAGCTCGGCTAGTAATGCAAAGACACCACCAGCACGATGCACATCTTCCATATGGTACTTTTGCGAGGCAGGCGCAACTTTTGCCAGACAAGGTACGCCGCGACTCAGGCGATCGATATCTGACATTTTAAAATCAACTTCCGCTTCGTTGGCGGCTGCCAATAAATGCAAAATAGTATTGGTCGAGCCACCCATGGCGATATCTAGGGTCATCGCATTTTCAAAAGCTGCCTTACTGGCGATTGAGCGCGGTAATACCGAATCATCATCTTGCTCATAGCGACGCTTGGCTAATGAGACGATGGTGCGACCCGCTTCTAAAAATAATTCACGACGCAGCGAATGAGTAGCTAACAGCGAGCCATTACCCGGTAATGCCAGTCCTAACGCTTCGGTCAAGCAGTTCATCGAGTTGGCCGTGAACATACCTGAGCATGAGCCACAAGTCGGGCAGGCTGAAGCTTCAATAGCGGCGACATCTTCATCACTAATGCTGTCATCAGCGGCATCCATCATCGCATCGACGAGATCCAGCTTACGAACGGCGCTGCCGTTACTGTCTTCATTATTGTGACTTTTACCGACTGTACTGGCCAAAATTTTGCCCGCTTCCATCGGCCCACCTGAAATAAATACCACGGGAATATTAAGGCGCATTGCGGCCATCAACATACCAGGGGTGATTTTATCGCAATTAGAAATGCAAACTAGGGCATCGGCGCAATGCGCATTGACCATGTATTCAACAGAATCGGCAATCAAGTCGCGACTCGGTAGTGAATACAACATACCGCTATGACCCATGGCAATACCGTCATCTACCGCAATGGTATTAAACTCTTTTGCGACGCCGCCCGCTTTTTCAATCTCACGCGCCACCATTTGCCCGAGGTCTTTTAGATGCACATGACCGGGTACAAACTGGGTAAAGGAGTTGGCAATTGCAATAATTGGTTTGCCAAAGTCGCCGTCAGTCATACCTGTTGCACGCCATAGGGCACGTGCACCTGCCATATTACGACCACCAGTAGAGGTTTTTGAGCGATAATCCATGTGATATTCCTTACAAATAAGCGAGATTTATGAACGTGTGCAGCATCAGCTGTGATGCCGATAGTGTGCTTTTTATGTAGAGTGAGTACTAGTGAATAATACTAATTCGTTACCATACCATTAGCTATGAGTAACTAAAAATAATGGGGCAATAAACAATCGATCAATATGAGACAACATACTCGCTACTCAAGACGCGCTAAGATAGCATCATCAAACCATGGTAACTCGGTTTTGTCAGCTTCTAATTTGGCAATGACCGTCAATGCATGCGTGGCTAGTAATTGTTGGTAATCAGCGCTGGCCTCAATAGTCAGTAGCGGCGCTTCAGTTGTGCCATGTTCATCGATACTGATTAAGGTCTGTTTGGTATTTTTATATAGGATATCAACGCGACCAAAAAACTGCCAGTCTTTAAAGGCTGCAGTGATAGCGTCCGCTTCATTCTGTGTATAAATCTGCTGGGTGTCTTTACCAGTATTGGTCCAATGCAAGCGTACCGCCAATTGTAGCGCCTCGCTAAACACCACCAACGAGCCAATGACTTTGACATGCCAAGGGCTAGTTATCAGCGCTTTATCAATACCGATAAATTTCGCCGCCTCATTAGCTGTCATAGGCGTATTAAACTGCGCCAGCAATTTGGGCGTCAGCGGATAAGTTGCTTTGATACTGTCTTCTAGGCTGTCGTAATGATATAAGAATGGCAGCGGCAGATCTTGGGTGATAATCTTCTTAATAATTTTACAGTTATGGATACGCCAGCTGATCGTTTTATCGCTTAGTGCTTCTGCCAAGATAATCGCATTGGAATCTATCTTTTGACTGTTATTATCAACCGCAGATTCGTTCTCTACACCGCTATTATTCATAGCAGGGGTGCCAGTATTGCCAGAGGCAGATTCTGTATTATGAGGGTCTGAATAAGAGTCGTTGGCTGTAAATGAGTGAGTCGGCAAGGTAGGCAAATCCATAAACGTCGTGTCAGCAAAATAGGCTATTAATATAACATTTATAGTAGGCACCTCGCCAATAAATTAATGGCTTCAAGAGGTGAAGGTTTGCTTCGACAATTTGGATGGATAGGCAATTACAGATAGCCATTATGGTAACTTGTGCTTAACCCATAATTCGTCCACTATATGACAGACATTGTATTCAATACTGATAATCAAACAATCAAAGGAAAAAATAATGACACAAGCCAATCAACCGACTAATTATGACGACAGTAATATTTTTGCTAAAATGCTAGACGGTGATATTCCCTATCATAAAGTATATGAAGATGATAAAACGCTCGCCTTTATGGACATCATGCCGCAAGCAGAAGGTCACGTGTTGGTTATCCCCAAGCAAAAAGCCGTTGATTTAGGTGATTTGGAGCCAGAATATGCCGCAGCAGTATTAATGACCTCTAAAAAGATCGTGCAAGCACAGCGTCAATTATTTGAGCGTGAAGGTGTTATCCAGATGCAGTTGAATGGGTCACAAGCAGGGCAGACCGTCTTTCATTATCACGTGCATCTGATTCCATCAAGCATTCATGAGCTAGGTCGTCATGCAGTGACACAGGCAGATCATGGAAAATTGGCTGAGACGGCTAAACAACTTGCTGCAGTGATTTCTACTTTATAAGACAAGAACACCGTTTTATTACTTGGTAAATCAACTTTGCGCGTTAGATATTAAGCGTTTCTTGATAATTATAATTAGGCGGCTAACAAGCGGCCTTTTTTATTGCTTGGTAATAGTCATGTAACATTCGTTAAAGTAGTGTTACAAGTGAAAGGTACATCTGGGGTTGAGGCAAAGAGTGTGGTACAAATTATATTTTGTTGGGCGCACCGGTTCTACATTGTGTTTACCAACAACCTTTATATTTAATAACGCTGCATTAATTTGAGGACATCACTTTTTATGAGTAAATTACCTCGCTCTACCATTTTGCTGCCAGTATTTGTACCAGCCGCCACCATTATGCTGTTATTGGTCATTGGCACAGCGATTAATCCAGTAGCTGCTGGCGAGCTATTTAGTACCGTACTGGCATTTACCACCGATACTTTCGGTTGGTTTTATATGTTGGCAGTTGCCATATTTTTGATGTTTATTATTGCTTTAGCGTTTTCGTCTTATGGCAGTATTAAGCTGGGTCCTGACCATGCCGAGGCTGAGTATAAGTTCCTTGAATGGTTCGCCATGCTGTTTTCCGCAGGGTACGGTATCGCGTTATTGTTCTATGGAGTGGCAGAGCCTGTGTTGCATTTTGCCAGTCCGCCGCTGTCCACGCCGCAGACGATTGAGGCTGCAAAAGAAGCCATGCAAATTGCTTATTTCCACTGGGGTTTTCATATTTGGGCAATTTATGGCGTGGTAGGTTTGTCGCTGGCGTATTTCTCCTTTCGTCATGGTTTGCCATTGTCAGTACGCTCAACGCTATATCCATTAATCGGTGACAAAATCTACGGCCCTATTGGTCATACCGTCGATGTGTTTGCGATTGTGGGTACGATGTTTGGTATCGCTACCAGTTTAGGGCTGTCAGTGGCGCAAATTAACGCCGGTTTAAACTATCTGCTACCAGATATGGTGCCAGTGAATACCACGGTGCAAGTTATCATCATTGCTTTGGTAACAGCCGCTGCCTTGGTCTCTGTGTTAGCTGGGATGGACAAAGGCGTAAAGCGCTTGTCTATCTTAAACATGTTGTTAGCAACGGCATTGATGCTATTTGTCTTCATCGTTGGCCCGACTGTTTTTATACTCAATGCCTTTATGGAAAATACAGGCAGCTATTTGGGTAATATCGTTGAGCGTACCTTTAGCCTGCAAGCCTATCAATCGAGTGATTGGATCGGTAGCTGGACACTATTTATCTTTGCATGGACGATTGCATGGGCGCCTTTTGTTGGGTTGTTTATTGCCAAAATCAGTCGTGGTCGCACCATTCGTGAGTTTGTGCTGGGCGTAATGTTAGTACCAACACTATTTACTTTCTTTTGGTTTTCAGTATTTGGTGATACCGCGCTACACATGATTATGGTCGATGGTTATGATGCCTTGATTAGTGAGGTGCAAAACAACCAAGCGATAGCCTTATTTAAATTGTTAGAAAACTTACCCTTCACTCAGATTGTCTCGTCATTGACAGTAGTACTGATTATTACCTTTTTTGTGACCTCATCTGATTCAGGGTCATTAGTGATTGACTCGCTTGCTGCAGGTGGACGTAGCGATACGCCATGGTGGCAGCGCTCGTTTTGGGTGATCACCGAAGGGGCCGTCGCTGCAGTTTTACTCATCGCGGGTGGTCTAAGCGCGTTGCAAACAGCCGCTATCGTCAGTGCCTTACCGTTTGCGGTCATTATCTTGATTTCGACATTTGGTATGTGGCGCGCGCTACGGATTGAGGGGCATCGCAATCAAAGCTTAGCCAATGACAATCATCTGCCGCCACATCTACTAAAGCTAGACGCGTGGCGTGACCGTATTGATTATATGACCAATCAGCCAACGCGCGATAAAGTGCTGGGTTATATCAAAGGCACGGTTCTATCATCGATGAATGAGGTGGCAGAGAAGTTTGCCGAAACGGGTTGGTTGCCAGATGTTAATTATGATGAGGTCAATGACCGTGCTGTATTGGAATTAAGACGTGGCGATAACGTGGAGTTCTGGTACGAGGTTCGTTTGTCAGAGCATGAGATTCCTGACTACTATACCGAAGATATGGCCAATGAATTACCACAAGAGCATCACCATCGCGCTGAGGTATATCTGCGCCGTGGTGGCCAAACTTATGACTTATATGGGTATCAATCAGAGTCGGTGATTAATGATATTATTGATCAGTTTGAGAAGTACCTACATTTCTTGAATGTCTCGCCAGATAGCTTGCCGTGGCGTATGCAACAACATGATGAAGATATCACGTTGGAGCAGGGCAGTGTATTTGATAAATAGAGCGTTGATCATCCGATAAACAAAAAGGCAGCTGAAAAGTTGCCTTTTTTTGGAGATATTTATGTTGTTTATTACAATTTATTGGCTGATACGCATAGTTAAGGTCAATGTTTGTCTGCCTTATTTAAAAAACACTTAGACAGGCTATTTAAACAGATTATTTGAATAAATGAATGCTATATAACCGTATGACACGCATATCCAATTTCATAATTTTTTAGAGAACATTTTATGAGTAAGTTATCTGGCTCTACTATTTCGATGCCCGTATTTATACCGACAGCGATTGTCATGATATTGCTGGTGATAGGCACTTCGGTCAATCCGCAGCTGGCTAGTGGGCTATTTGAGCAAGTACTGAATTTTACCACTGAGACGTTCGGTTGGTTTTATATGCTGGCAACCGCGCTGTTTTTGATATTTATCGTGGTGCTGGCGTTTTCTCCTTATGGCAGTATTAAGCTTGGCCCTGATCATGGCGAGGCACAATACAACTTCATTGAATGGTTTGCTATGCTGTTTTCAGCAGGCTATGGTATTGCGTTGCTGTTTTATGGTGTCGCCGAACCGGTGCTACATTTTGCCACGCCGCCGCTGTCAGAGCCGCAAACTATTGCTGCTGCTAAAGAGGCAATGCAAATTGCTTATTTTCATTGGGGTTTTCATATTTGGGCGATCAATGGCGTAGTGGCGTTGACCTTGGCCTATTTTGCTTATCGTCAGGGTTTGCCTTTATCGATGCGCTCAACGCTTTACCCTATTATCGGTGAAAAAATATATGGCCCTATCGGCCATGCAGTAGATGTATTCGCCATCTTAGGCACTTTGTTTGGGTTGGCTACCAGCTTGGGTATCTCAGTCTCGCAGATTAATACCGGTTTGAACTATTTGGTTCCTAGTATCCCTGTTAATACCACGGTTCAGGTCATTGCCATTACTCTCATTACGGGTTTGGCTCTGATATCAGTATTGGCTGGTATGGATAAAGGGGTAAAAAGACTCTCCATTTTGAATATGATACTGGCAACCACGCTGATGTTGTTTGTGTTTATCGTTGGCCCTTCCGTATTTATTTTAAATGCCTTTATGGAAAATACGGGCAGCTATTTGGGCAATATCGTTGAGCGTACTTTTAGCTTACAGGCCTATCAGCAAGGGGACTGGATTACCAGTTGGACGCTGTTTATCTTTGCATGGACGATTTCATGGTCACCGTTTGTCGGCATATTTATTGCTAAAATCAGCCGTGGTCGTACCATTCGTGAGTTCATCGCAGGTGTGATGCTAGTGCCAACCATCTTTACTTTCTTTTGGTTTGCCGTGTTTGGTGATACAGCGCTAAATATGATTATGGTACAAGGCTATGAGTCATTAATTACTGAAGTACAGAACAATCAAGCGATTGCTTTGTTTAAGCTACTTGAAAATCTGCCGTTTACGCAAGTAGTATCAGCTCTGGCTGTTGTGCTTATTATTACATTTTTTATCACCTCGTCTGATTCAGGGTCTTTAGTCATTGACTCGCTCGCCGCAGGAGGTCGTAGTGATACGCCAGCATGGCAGCGAACATTTTGGGTGGTGATACTAGGCGTCGTCGCTTCTGTGCTTTTGCTAGCAGGGGGTCTACAGGCGCTGCAAACAGCCGCTATCGTCAGCGCCTTACCGTTTACTATTATTATTTTGATCGCTATGTACGGTATGTGGAAAGCGTTACGTATCGAGGAGCATCGTAATGAGAGTCTGGCGAATGAGAACCATCTACCGCCCCATCTGCTCAAGCTTGAAGCGTGGCGTGCCCGTATTGATTACATCACTGAGCAACCAAGCCGCGAGGCTGTTTTAGACTATATTAAAGGTACGGTCATGTCATCGATGACTGAGGTAGCTGAAAAGTTTAAAGAAACTGGCTGGCACCCTGAAGTAAACTATGATGACACCAATAACCGAGCGGTATTGGAGCTGCAACGTGGCGATGATGTGGAGTTCTGGTATGAGGTGCGTTTATCAAACCATGATATGCCTGACTATTACACGCAAGATGTGACAAGTGGTTTAGAGCAAGCACATCATTACCGGGCGCAAGTTTATCTACGTCGCGGTGCACAAACTTATGATTTATATGGCTATCAATCAGAATCTGTAATCAATGATATTATTGACCAGTTCGAAAAGTACTTAAAGTTTTTACATGAATCGCCTGATAGCTTACCGTGGCGGATGCAAGAGCATGATGAGGACATCACGCTAGAGCAAGGCAGTGTGTTTGATAAATAATTGGTTTAGCTATCAAAACTGAGCATTAATTGTTGCAGGTTTCCCATATGAATAGCTTGCAATAAAGTCAAGAACCCTTAGAATAACGGCTTGTTTTCATTAACTTATCTCAATCAAGAGCAAGCCGTTTTTTATGTCTATTGATTCTCCAGTTTCTTCTGAGTCGTCAGCACAAATCGCCAATGATCATCCTCTATTGCAGCCATTGATGATTGGCGGCTTGACGGTTGAAAACCGTCTAATGGTAGCTCCGATGGCAGGCGTGACGGACAATCCCTTTCGAAGGTTATGCAAGTCTTTTGGTGCAGGTCACGCGGTGAGTGAAATGATCATCGCTGATACCGCGCTTTATGCGCGCAAAAAATCCTTATATCGTGCCAATTTTGATAACGAAATCGCGCCTATTTCTGCGCAGATAGCAGGCGCGGAACCCGATAAATTGGCAGAAGCGGCGCGTTATCAGATTGATAATGGTGCGCAGATTATCGATATCAATATGGGCTGTCCAGCCAAAAAAGTCTGTCGTAAGCTGGCAGGGTCGGCGCTGCTACAAGACGAAGATTTGGTTGCGCGCTTGTTAGATGCTGCGGTAAATAGCGTCAATGCACCAGTGACACTAAAAACGCGCTTGGGTTTTGAAAATGGTCGCGAGAATATCTTGCGTGTGGCGAAGCGAGCAGAGCAGGCAGGCATTGCAGCTATTGCCATTCATGGGCGTACTCGTGAGGATATGTATACTGGTGAGGCGCGTTACGAGTTGATACGTGAAGTCAAAGAGAGTATTAGTATACCCGTTATTGCCAATGGTGATATCGATAGCGCGCAAAAGGCCCAGCGTGTCTATGAGCTGACCGGTTGTGATGCGGTGATGATTGGGCGAGCGGCTCAAGGACAGCCATGGATATTTCGCGATATCGAGCATTTTTTGCGTACAGGAGACATGTTGGCGGCACCGAGTGTGAGCGAAATTAAAGAGATTGTACTGGCGCATTTGCAAGAGCTATATGGCTTTTACGGTGAATACTCGGGGTGCCGAATCGCGCGCAAACACATTGCATGGTATACGACGGGCATTCCAAACTCTAATGCTTTTCGTCAAGCAATGTATGGCGAAGAGAGCACCGTTGGGCAGTTTCGTGTGGTCGAGGCTTTTTTACAGGCTCATGAGTAAGGCATAAATAGCGATTGGCTATGAAGTATTGATTACAACTCATCAGCATGCTCAGTCTTTGATGTTTGTTCAGGCGCAGACTTGGGGTGTTGCCAAGGAAAGCGTCCTTCTAGCTCGACTTGTAGCGATAAGCTTAAAAAAGTTCTAATGAGCACGATAAAACCCAAGACCAAAACGCTACGCAACGTAGGCTCTGTGACGACGGTGGCCATAATGTCGGCGGCGATGAGCACTTCGAGGCCCAATAAAATAGATTTGCCAACCGTCTGTCTGATTTCGATATAAGCGTCATGAGTAAAGCGACCCGTCAAACGAATGGCCCTATAAAATGCATAAAATAGTCCAAAAAGCATAATAAGTACACCAATGACTTCAACGAATTTGGCAATCAGATCAATATAATGAGCTAGCGTTTCTATCAAAAGACAGTCTCCTTTAAGGTGCGTAACATACAAAGGCAATTATAGCTAAAAAACTCGGTAGAGTAAGATGGCAAATTTACTGCCCTTTTGTTATCGGTTTGCAATACTATTTTATAAAATTTTACTGGTACTTTTTCGAGTAATTACAATGTAATTTTGGTATCCTAGAGCTGCACACTATTGGGAATATAATAAACAAAAAGGATTTTTTATGGCTACTCCCTCAAAAAAGGCAATTAGCAAAGCGGTTAAAGACAAACATATCATCATTACTGGTGCTTCAAGCGGCATCGGTGAACGTACGGCCTTTTTACTTAGTGAGTGCGGTGCTCATGTTATTTTATTAGCACGTACCGAAGAGAAGCTAAAAGTAGTAAAAGAAAATATTGAGGAGCTTGGTGGCAAGGCCAGTTATTACCCTTGTGATTTAACCAATATGGATGAGATTGAAACTGTTAGCACGCAAATTTTGGCTGATTTTGGCCATGTCGATGTACTGGTCAATAACGCGGGTCGCTCGATTCGCCGTTCGGTGCATGAGTCTGTTGATCGTTTCCATGATTTTGAGCGTACCATGGACATCAATTACTTTGGCGCTGTCAAAATAGTTCTTGGATTTTTGCCGACGATGATTGAACGCCAAGCCGGTCAAATTGTTAACATCTCATCCATTGGTGTACAGGCAAATAGTCCGCGCTTTGCCGCTTATGTCGCCTCAAAATCGGCATTAGATGCCTTTAGCCGATGCTTGGCTGCTGAAGTGAAAGGCGATAATGTCACGATTACCAATATCTTTATGCCATTGGTACGCACGCCGATGATTGAGCCGACTAAGTTATATCGTTACATGCCTGCGCTGATGCCTGATGAAGCGGCAATGATGGTCGCCAAAGCGATTGTTTATAAACCTAACAGTATTGCCAGTAATATGGGCAAGTTTGCGTCGGCTACTTATTCATTAGCACCAGCGATCAACGTGGGTATCCAATCGATGGGTTATCGTATTTTCCCAAGCACCCGCGCTGGATTGACCACCGATAAAAAACCAAACCTTGCTCAGCGTGCCTTTGCCAGAATTTTACCGGGTGAGCATCACTAAATTGTGTTTGTTACTTATAAAAGAAAAAGGATGCTGCGGTATCCTTTTTTAATGCTTTAAAATTATTCGTAATTTATATGAATGGGTAGGCAGTGGATTTTTTATTTACCATAATCACCGTTATGGGAAAAATGTGTGGTTTACTAGTGAGGATTTTTAATAAACTATTGTAGTTAAATATCTTTAAACAACGGATTTTCTCTAAAAAAATTTATTGATTCTTCATGATTGTAGCTACCAGCTTGCCATAAAACTCGCATGAGGTGATTAAACCTATCAATACAATAATCAATGTCATCTTCGCTATATCTATATGTATCAAATGTCCATGCGACTGTAGAGCTCCTATGAGCACAGACTAGATTATTTATACTATTTCCTAGGTAATAGATATTTCTTGCAAGATTTTTTTCTATCATATTCTTGTCATTCAGGTACTTACTTAACTTTATTAGTGAATATTCAAGATCCCAATATTTATCAACATCCCATGTGTCTTCACTCTCTAAATAATAATGAAAAGAGTCACTATTCCAAAACTTTTCTTCGCATTCATTTATTTCCATAAGCATAATTTCCTGTTTTCTGCATCGAGCTTGCCATTATCAGTGCACCAATATCATCAGTTATAGGAGAAGCTGTTTTTTTAGAGTATTGCTAGTATACATATGGCGAACCAATCAGGCGCTTTCACTGGTTCGGTTCCCTAGTGAGGACTTGAATCTTCGGCTGTAGGGTAATGGTCTCAGTATATTAAGATATTTAGGTGGTCACGGTGTACATAACATTGATTTTTTGAGGTCAAACTGACTTAATCTTGATTTATTTTCCTATAGTTATTACAGCTTTCTTGTTGCCCATTTTCACAAGCCTTATTAAACCAGTTCTTTGCTTGAGTATTATCTTGATTAACACCTACACCATCGCGATACATCGCACCAAGATTGTTTTGAGCAGGAGCATATTCTTGATCAGCAGCTTTTGTATACCACTTAAAGGCTTGGGAGAAGTCTCGGCCTACACCGTGACCCATGTAATACATAACTCCAAGATTATATTGTGCATTAGCATTTTCTTGATCAGCTGCTTTTCCAAACCATTTTAGAGCCTGTGAAAAATCTTGTGTCACGCCGTTACCCTGATAATATATTGCACCTAAATTAGCTTGTGCAGGAGCATATTCTTGTTCAGCTGCTTCTGTATACCACTTAAGTGATTGAGGCAAGTCTTGCTCTATACCATTGCCTTCATAATACATTGCGGCTAAATCATTTTGTGCAATGACATATCCTTGATTAGCAGCTTTTGTATACCATTTAAAGGCTTGTGAAAGGTCTTGGTCTACGCCATTGCCTTGGGTATACATTAAACCAAGGTTATACTCCGCTTCAGGAAAGCCTTGATCGGCTGCTTTCGTATACCATTTGATTGCTTCAGCATAGTTTTGAGGGACTCCTTCGCCTTCACGATACATCGCACCAAGATTATACTGCGCCTCAGGAAAACCTTGATTAGCCGATTTCATATACCACTGCGCAGCTTTGGCATAGTCTTGATGAACACCTTCTCCTATATCATACATCCAACCCAAATCGAATTGTGATTCTGCATCGCCCTGTTTGGCTAATTCCTGTACGTCTTCAGCTTTAGTTTCTGTCTCTATTTCCTGAATAGCTGTTTGCCCCTCAGAAGCTTCGTTTTTGGCTTCACTTTGCATTTTTTGACAGCTCGTAAGCGTAAGAGGTAATAAAGCAGTAGAAAAAAGAAGGGCAACTAAATTAGTTTTTTTGAAAATCATATATTTGATTCACTGGTAGAAAAAGTGTTGAATAAGTATATTATCTTAAAGTTTCAAAAGAGCGACTCTCTAAGCAAAAAAATATTGAGAAATTTTTTATTTACTGTAAAGTTTGTCATGAGAGCATGTTCGGTGCGCTATACAGGCATCGAACTTCAATTACATAGATTAATAACAAAATCTCGCAAAAAGCTCACTACACCACTAATTCTACAAATCAATAATAATCTCAAGACTGTAATCTTGCCTTAAAAAATCAAGCCATGCGACTATGAACTTTTCAAAAACATCTTTTTTGACAGTAGCTTTAAAGTCGTTATTATCTTCGTCATATATAGAGCATATCGTCACATTCTTACCGTCTATGACAACTTGCCAAGTCTCAGAACTTATATCTAATATATTAGTATTATTATTTCTTAAATTATGAAGAATGTTCTCTGAAAACTCGATATCTAGCTCTGATAAATAGTAGGACATCATTCTCATTTCATTGCTATTATTTAAAGGACGACATGATGGTATTGGCCTATCCCATTCATCATTTTTAAAATAATAAAAAGCCATACTCATAACAAATCCTTCTTTATTAATTTCTTCTAAAATAGAAGATTACTTCAATTACAAAGAAGTTATCAACTTTCCTCCGAAATTTGTAGTACTAAACTAAATATTGTTATTTACGGCCTTATTTTTAGGGTATACCCCAAGGGAACCAGATAATTCACCCCTCAAACGTATTAACAGACCACTTAAAATAGACCTCTATAATGGAACCATTTAAAACAGACTAACCAAACGCCCGCCATAACAGCCAAAACAATCCTGCCATCACCGCAGCAATAATCAATAGCCGCTTTGCCCAATGTGGTAAAAGAGGCTTTTTATATCCCAAATCATTAAGTTGGCTCTCTACACCCCTTTGTAGACTTTTGAAACCTTGATCTGCTTGAGTGGTTTTCACACGGTTTTTTATCAGTTTCCCAGCCTCATGTCCGTCTTCAGTTTCCTGCTCTCTATCAAAACTAATGGCGTGGTTGGAGATACCTTGCTTGTTAGCGATGGTATTCAACTTCTGCTGTTGCTTTACCTTCAATGCTGTCTCGTAAGCATCAATTCGAACCTTGGCGTCGTCCATACTGATATTTTCTTCAGCGGCCAAGGTTTTGATAGCCATCACCAGATTGTTTTTCTCAATCATCATGATGACCGCTTTTGGCAGCTTGGCACTGACAGATTTTGAGCTGGGATTGGGGTTAAACATGACTTTCCTTATTGAGGCTTGCTTTATTAGAAATGAAAATAGTTGCAGATAACTTTATAGCTACTGTCGTTTATTATAACCATTTTATAAGCGTGAGATTCAAGCAAAAAAATACCGCAGTCATATCGTGTCTGCGGTATCTTTAAGAGTGCTTATATTTGTGAGCATAAACATCAGCTCATTAGATTATTATTGTACTCTATAGGTCTTTCCAACGTTGGATAGATTCTTTGATCACTTCTTTGGCTTCTGCGACGTCACCCCAAGATTCAACCACTGTTGTACCAGCTTTTTTAAGATCTTTATAGTGGCTAAAATGGAACTGTAACTGGTTGATCAGCTGCTTTGGTAAATCTTCTAGGCTGTTGTAAGCATTGCCTGTATCACGGTCGTCAGCAGGGACGACGACGATTTTGTCATCAACTTCGCCATCATCAACGAATTTCATAACGCCGATTACTTTGGCTTTTAAGAAAATGCCAGTAGGTAAAGGCTGCTCAGTAATGATTAATGCATCAAGCTCATCGCCATCTTCATCAAGCGTTTGCGGGATAAAGCCATAGTTGCAAGGTTTGGCAAAGATTTGTGGATCAACACGGTCAAGCTCAAAAACGGCTAATTCGCGGTTCCATTCGATTTTATGGCTGCTGCCTGTTGGGATTTCTACCACAACGTTGATGATGCCACCGTCGACGTCACCTGCGTCCAAGATTTTATTAAAGTCTGCCATAAAATGCTCCTGTTGCTTTTATATTAAAGTTTGAGGGGTAAAGTTATCTAAGTAGAGGCCACAAATGCTAGCGGCACCTCATGAAAGTCGGCTGCGAGTATAGCAAATTTCCATATCAGTTGCTCGTTATGCTTAAGTCTAAGCAGGCACAAGGTTATGCAAAATAAGCTAAGACTTAGGCGCTACCGGTCGCAATGGGATTTTTCCTGCGTGACGCTGTGCAATATTATCAATCAGCATTTGAGTAACTTGTGTATAGCTTAGCTGCTCAGTCGTCTTTTTGTTGGCTGTCTTATCCAGAGCTGTTTTATCAAGATTGGCTAACTTATTAATTGCCACAAAATCCGCCAAACGTAGCATTTGCATGCCAGCGTAGCCACACGGATTGATGGCGTTAAAAGCCGATAAGTCACAATTGATATTGAGCGCAATGCCGTGATAGCTAAAACCATGTTTAATTTTAAACCCTAGCGAGGCTATTTTTCCTAGCATAATGGCATCCGTTGCTGGCAGGGTAGTAGTTTCATTGCTAGTGTCAGAATCCTCGCTATTGTCTGCAGCACACACGTATGAATTATTGTATAAATAAACGCCGGGTGCGTCACGACGTGAATGCGCACGGACATGGATACTGTCAAATGAGGCTAAACCTTGCAAACAGGCATTGGTCACGTCCTCAATCGCTTGCTCGGCATGCGATACCAGATTGCGCACACTCCAGCCTATACTGTCCAAATCAAACAACCAGTAAATAACCAGCTGGCCATGACCGTGCCACGTCACTTGTCCGCCGCGATCTGTTTTGATAATAGGGGTGTCAGTCCGTTGCAGGATATGTTCTTCTTTACCTGCTTGCCCAAGCGTGTAGACGTCATTGTGATCGACAATCCATAACTCATCAGGCGTGCGCAAACCTTGCTCTTTTTTGAGCGCAATACGCGCTAACGTGCGTGCTAGCATCGCATCATGGGTAGAGACATAATCGGCTGCCGACAGCGATTTTGTCAGAAGGGTGTCATTAAGCAAGGTATCGTCAAGAAGGCTATCGTGAATCTGTTGCGTTAGGTTTTGCATAAGCGTGACTGTCTTGTTGTGGTCTGGTATAGAGTATTGGCAAATACTGACTGGTAGCGACTGTTCAACGCGCCCCAATATTGAGTGTAGCAGTTTTTAGGATTGCTGCTCAAATTTAAATCCATGCATATATAAAGCAGAATATTGAGGACAGAACAAAGTATTGAAGCATGTTACTTATAAAGTATTACTTAACAGAAGAATCTATATCGTGGGTATTGATGATGGCTGACACGTATCTTATACAAACCCAGCAGTCAATCAAAGAGACTGTTCATTGCTCAATCAATGCGCTACATTAAAGAGTAATGAATGGAATCTTGTTAGTTCTCATAATGATGTGCGCGTATGCGGAGATTTCCGCCAGCGCCTAAATAAAGATACAGAGTTTTAAACCAAATATAGCGTGCTGACTCTAACGCCTATGACAAGGAAGATATATGACAGACAACAATCAAAACACTAATGATCAAGCGTATAAAAACAATGATAAGTCACTTGGTAGTAATAAGTCACTTAGTATTGTGACCACTGTTGAAGATATGCAAGCGCAGTTCTCAAGATTACAAGCATTGAGCCGTGCTCAAGCAATAAATGATTGGGCGACGCGCGAGACTCAATTAGACAATTTAGAGATGATGCTCAGCGACAATCAACAAAGCATCGCTCAAGCGATCAGCGCTGATTTTGGTTATCGTAGTGAATCAGAGACTCAGTTTGCAGAGCTTGTTCCGAGTTTTACGGGCATTAGCCATGCCAAAAAGCATGGTAAAAAATGGATGAAAACTCGCCACGCTTCTATTTCAGCATTGTATATGCCAGCTCATAATGAGATTCAGCCACAGCCATTAGGCGTGGTTGGTATCATGGTGCCATGGAACTATCCATTATTCTTAGCGGTAGGGCCAATCATTGATGCACTCACGGCAGGCAATCGAATCATGATTAAGATGAGTGAGGCCGCACCGCAGTTCGCGCAAGTGTTTGCCGATCTTATCGCTCATTATTTTTCATCGGATATGGTTTGTGTCGTGCTGGGCGAAGTAGATATCGCTGAAGCTTTCAGTAAGATGCCATTCGATCATCTATTGTATACTGGCTCTACTGCGGTGGGCAAAAAAATCATGGCGGCGGCAGCGCCCAACTTGACCCCAGTTACGCTAGAGCTTGGTGGTAAGTCACCGGTTATCGTGTTGGAAGGTGCCAACTTAGAGGCGGCGGTCAATCGTGTGATGATGGGCAAAACGCTCAATGCTGGGCAAACTTGTATTGCTCCTGATTACGTACTGATTCAGCGCAAAGATCATGAAGTGTTTATTAACCTAGCAAAAGAGTGGATGCAGAAGCATTATCCGAATATCAGCGAAAACCCAGATTACTCGCGTATTATCAATGGTCAGCAATTCAAACGTATCAAAGGTTACTTAGATGCCTTATCTGGTGAAAACATTCATAAGATAACTGATGCAGACTATGATATTGAAACGCGGTTGATGCCGCCGCTGATTATCAGTGAGCCGGCAGCCGATAGTGATGTGATGCAAAACGAGCTGTTTGCACCGATTTTGCCGTTGATGCACTATGATACGCTCGATGATGCGATAGACTTCGTCAATGCGCGTCCGCGTCCATTGGCCCTCTATGTGTTTGGTGAGCGTAATAGCGACATAGAAAAAGTGCGTGACAACACGGTATCAGGTGGCTTGGCTATCAATGAAGTTATCTTGCATGTGGTGCAGCACGACTTACCGTTCGGCGGGGTTGGGCACTCAGGCACTGGCGCCTATCATGGTAAAGCGGGCTTTGAGCGTTTAAGTCATATGAAGCCTGTGTTTGTACAAAACAAGCTCAATGGTATGAATTTCCTATTACCACCTTATGGCGGCTTATTTAACAAAGCCATGGCGTTCATGATGAAATAAGTGTGATGAGATTGGCTGTTTAATAATGATAGCATCTACGTAAGTAGGTGCTATTTTTTGTCCAAAAAACAAAATTTTGATGATTATAGTATTTATTTTTGATGGCTTTATAATATTTTTTATACATAAAGGAAAAGCTGAACCCAGCCAATAGTTATTTATAATCATTCTCATTTGTTGCTACATTTCTTAATATTACCGGACGGTAGTTATGGTAAATTTATATTGCTGATGAGACATAAAGATTGATTTTGCGTGAATTATCAACCCAATGCAGCATTATTCGATATCGATAACCGCATTCAAAAGCTGACTTCAATATCGAAATAATTGATGCCAATAACGAAATATAGGACATCCCATGCGTCAATGGATTGCGTTAAGTTTACTGTGTATAAGTGTGTTGTTGCTGCCAGTGTCAGCATCAGCAGCTTGCGCATCACCGATCAAGTTTGGCGCGTTGACTTGGGAGAGTGGTCAGTTTACGACTGGTATACTCAAATATATTGCCGAGAGCGGTTACGACTGCACGATCGAGGAAGTACCTGGGGCAGGACCCGCACTCGAGACTGCATTGTCGCAAAACGATATCCAAATCATCGGCGAACAATGGGTTGGGCGCTCGCCGATTATGGAGCAGGCCATCAATGACGATAAAGTTGCGGTCATTGGCGATACGCTGCAAGGCGGTGCTACTCAAGGTTGGTACGTCCCTCAATATGTCATGGATGACAATCCGGGACTGCGTCGTTATCAGGATTTGCCTAAGTATGCAGCGTTGTTTAAAGACCCAGAAGATCCTAGCAAGTCACGGTTTATGAATTGTCCGTCAGGCTGGGCGTGTGAGATTTTTAACACCCGACTGCTCAAAAATACTGGCTTAGACGCGGTCTTTAATAATGCCCATCCAGGTACGGGTGCAGCACTCGATGCTGAGATTGCCTCCGCCTTTGAACAGAAAAAACCGTTACTATTTTATTATTGGCAGCCAACAGGGCTCATCGCCAAATACGACTTTGCGCCGCTAGCGTTCCCTGCCCATGAGGATGAGTGCTGGCAAGACTTGTTGTTGGCCGACGGCACCTCGGATTGTGTGTCTGGCTTTCCTGTGTCCCCGCTTAAAATTGCTGCATCGACGCCTTTTATTGATAATAATCCCGAATTGGCAAGCGCTTTTGAAAAAGTACAGTTCACGCCAGATCAGCTAAACAGTGCGATTTTAGAGATGAGTGAAAGCAAGCGCAGTGGTGATGAACAGGCGCTTGAGTTTTTACGTGCCAACCCAAACGTCTGGCAAGCGTGGCTACCCAAAGAAGTCGCTGAAAATCTTGCTGCCAATTTAGGCATCAGTCTAACGGACGATGGCACAGGCAATAGCGGTGTCAATCCATCACTGAATGACGCCACCTCAAGTAATGCCTTCCTAGCATTAACGTCCAGCTTTCCGTCATGGTCCCTTGAGTCACCGCTTAATAAAGCCTTAGCGACTGTAGTCAGAGACTATGGCGATGTGTTTCGGAGTATCAGTAGCGTCACTTTGACCTATTTATTATTACCTATTGAACGTCTATTGACGGTGATCCCCGCATGGTTAATTATTGGTCTGGTGACTGTATTAGCGTGGTTTGGGGTGCGCAAAGTATTGTTTGCTATTGCCTGCGGGGCAGGGCTGTTCTTAATCGGTGCGTTTGGATTGTGGGGCGCTTTGATCGATACGTTAGCGTTATTGATCGTCTCTGTTTTGGTGACAGTGGTTGTCGGTATTCCCATTGGTATTGCTATGTCGGGCAGCAGTCTGCTCCGTAAAATTATTACGCCGATATTAGATGTGATGCAAACCATGCCAAGTTTCGTCTATTTGATTCCCGTGCTCATGCTATTCGGTATTGGTAAAGTACCAGCATTATTTGCCACGATTATCTATGCCTTGCCACCGCTTATTCGTTTGACGACATTGGGTATAACGCAAGTCAATCATGAAATGATCGAAGCGGGGCGCTCGTTCGGTAGCACCCATTTTCAGCTACTCATTTGGATCAAGTTACCACAAGCATTGCCCAGTATTATGGCGGGCATCAATCAGGCAGTAATGATGTCGCTTGCCATGGTCGTACTGGCGTCTATGATTGGTGCGCCGGGTCTGGGAGAAGATGTCTTACAATCTATTCAGACGCTCAATATTGGTCAAGGACTACAAGCAGGTACGGCCATTGTCATTGTCGCGATTATCATTGACCGTATCAGCCAAGCCTTTGGTCAAGGGAAACGCGCGCGGCAAAAAACCATTGAAGCTGGCAAGCGTCCTATCGGTTAAATAATAAAGAGACTACCTATGAATCATATCCAGTTAGAGAATATCAGCAAAATCTATAATGCTAATGAGTCGCAAGCACAATCAGCTTTAAATCTATTAGCAGAAGGTATGGATAGTGTCGCTGTCAAAAAGCAGACTGGCTATTCAGTCGGGCTTTATAATGTTAATTTGGCAATAAAAGCGGGTGAGCTGCATTGCATTATGGGGCTGTCAGGCTCGGGTAAATCAACCTTGATACGCCATCTTAACCGTTTAATTGATCCGACCAGTGGCAAGATATGGGTTGATACCACTATTAATTCCAAGACACTGTCGTCAAAAGCACAAGGCATCGCAAAAGAAAAATCTATAACATCGACTGCTGCTGCACCAGTGAGTGATGCCAGTCCAGCAATTGTGACTCCAACGATGATGGATAATACCAGCTCAAGCGACTCTATCAATATTTTGGAATTGGATGATAAGGGGTTACAACAATATCGCCAGAATACCGTCAGTATGGTGTTCCAGCATTTTGGCTTGATGCCACATATGACAGTCATACAAAATGTGGCTTACGGGTTACGCGTTCGCAAGATGAGCGTGGAAGCACGTCATGAAGTGGCGCGTCATTGGCTTAATGAGGTCGGACTGCCCAATCTAGAGCATAGCTATCCCGATGAGCTATCGGGCGGCATGCAGCAACGTGTCGGGCTGGCGCGTGCCTTAGCGACTGACAATCCGATTCTGCTCATGGATGAAGCGTTCTCCGCGCTTGATCCGCTCATTCGTGCCCAATTACAAGATCAACTGCTTGAACTACAAGACCGTCTCAATAAGACCATCGTCTTTATCACTCATGATATTGATGAAGCGGTCAAAGTAGGTCAGCGTATTAGTATCTTAAATGGTGGCCGCTTAGTGCAAACTGGCACGCCTAGCGAGTTAAGAGACAATCCGGCTGATGACTATGTTGCGCAATTTATGCACGCTAAAGCTTAATAATAAATCAACGTTGGTGGCGTTCTGTCTTTTTTAATTTGCTTTTAAATCAAGATCAAACAGTATCGCTATTTAATGATTGAGACAAAGTCATTTATTTGTTAATGACCATTGTATTTTTGCCCATTAAGATATGACTGCTTGAATTGAGGATATTCCTTAGTTTATCTCCTTATATAAATAGACAATTAGATGCAGACTTGCCTCTAATTACTCTATATCGCCAGTCTTTCCGTGTTGTTAAAAAAATGTAGCAAGGGTATATTCACTATTAAAGTAAACTCCATTAACAGGGTATACTATTAAATTATTCTAACTTATCTCTCCCTATTTTCCCTTGCCTTATTTTTCAACGCCATCGGCTTAGAGCTGAATTTCCTTACTCATATTTTCACTTGGTTTATCCTCTTTTTAGCTCATTTAGATGACCATCGATTGAATTGAGCACCTGCTCTAATAACCTATCAAGAAGATCGTGACCGACTGCGCACGATATGAGTGCAAGACTTCATAAAAAAGGATCCGTTATGCCACATAATAACTTCGACAATGATCACGGCCACAACTCTGGTATGGTAACAAGCTCAAAGCGTCAGCCATCACGTTGGCTCAAAAATGCTAGTGCGCTGGGTGTGACCACAGTATTGAGTGCTGGTCTATTGTTAGCGTGTGGTCAAGTGAGCAGTGCAGAAAGTAAATCGAGTAGTAATACTTCGATTGGTAATAGCAAGTCTGGTAGTGAAAACAATGGTGTGACCAACTCACGCGATATGCTGCCATCTGACATGCTCAAGCAACTACAAGCGTTACCGCAGCTCACTAAAGGTCTGGGTAAAAATGGTGCAGCAGTCATTGATCCAAATAAACCCACTTTAGTTAAATTTTGGGCAAGCTGGTGTCCGCTATGTTTGGGTACACTAGAGGAGACCGAAGAGTGGCGTACCGATCCTAAATTTGCCGACCTAAATGTTGTGACAGTTACCAGTCCCGGTCACCTCAATGAAAAAGCCGATGGTGAGTTCACTACTTGGTATGCAGGCGTTCAAGCAGACTATCCGCAGCTACCCGTGTTGGTCGATAGCTCCGGTGATTTGATTAATAAGCTTGGTGTACAAGTCTATCCTAGCTGGGCAATACTGGACAAAAAAGGCAATCTTGTCCATTTAGTCAAAGGTAATATTACGGCTGAGCAAGCTTATGCGCTGGCCGAAAATGCCAATAATGATTTTGCGGCGCTTAAAAGCGGCAAGGCCAAACTGACAAACGCGCAAGCCTTAGACAATAACAGTAAGATTGAAACCATTAAGCAAAAAGATGGTGTGTACTATAACGATAAAGGTAAGGCGATTAATACCCGCTCAATCTATTTGGCTGGCGGCTGTTTCTGGGGCGTTGAGGCCTATATGGAGCGCGTCGATGGCGTGGTCGATGTGGTCTCAGGTTATGCCAATGGTGATGATGATCAGCCAAACCCAAGCTATGAAGATGTGATTCGCGGTTCAGGACATGCTGAAGCGGTGAAAGTTACTTATGATGCAGATAAGACCGATCTCGACACGATTTTGAAGTATTATTTCCGTGTCGTTGACCCGACCAGTGTAAATAAGCAAGGTAATGATCGCGGTGTGCAGTATCGTTCAGGAATTTACTATACCGATCAAGAGGACAAAGCGGTGATTGATGCCGCACTCAAACGCGTACAAGCTCAGTATAAGCAAAAAGTCGTCGTTGAACATGAAGCGTTAGATAACTTCTATTTGGCTGAGATGTATCATCAAGATTACCTCGCCAAAAATCCAAATGGTTACTGTCATATTGATTTAAGCCTTGCTGATGACAAACCTGAAGGCACAGCACGCACCAAGCTCGCCGCTGTTAGTACGGTTGCCGAGACTTTAGATCCCAAGCGTTATGCTAATTTTGACAAAAATGCTTTGAAGAATACCTTGACCAAAGCCCAGTATGATATTACCCAAGGTGCCGCTACTGAGCGTGCCTTTAGTCATGAATATGACAATCTGTTTGCACCCGGTATTTATGTCGATGTGGTCAGTGGCGAGCCGTTATTTTTGTCTACCGATAAGTATCAATCCGGTTGTGGCTGGCCAAGTTTCACTAAGCCTATTGATATGCAAGTCATTACTCAGCATGAAGATAAAGCCTTTAATATGGTGCGTACAGAGATTCGCTCACGGGTAGCAGACTCGCATCTTGGTCACGTCTTCCCCGACGGTCCAAAAGATCGCGGTGGCTTGCGTTATTGTATCAATGGTGGCGCATTACAATTCATTCCTGTCAGTGCGATGCCGCAATCAGGCTACGCGCCACTGGTTAAGTTGGTCAAATCGTAATTTTCATAGCTATAGTCATTTAATGGTGCTTATTTGCACAGTACAAAAAGACGTTAAGGTTATCCTTAGCGTTTTTTTATATTCCTAGATTAACACACCAAGTGCAACGCTAAGTAATGGAATAAAACACCTGGTTTGGCGTTTTAAACCCTAATCGTTT
>NZ_JBEOOY010000009.1:0-113727 GCF_040309585.1 Psychrobacter sp. GW64-MNA-CIBAN-0177 | reverse complement strand
TGCTTTGTACTCAACAAAAAACTTGGTAATCCGCCTCTTCAGTTTGATTTGCTTATTTCAAGTTGAGAGTGGGGTATATAAGATGAATGCATTGAGAACTCTATAATTGTACAAACCTTGAGTTGGAAGAGCAGAGAGTAGGATTGGCTTTAAAACCAATCCTACTCAAAACCATCTTACAAATTCGGATTTAACCACTTCTCAGCCGTCTTCATATCCCAGCCTTTACGCTCAGCATAACTCTCTAACTGATCACGGCCGATTTTTCCGACGTTGAAGTATTCACTATCAGGATGCGAGTAATAAAAGCCGCTGACCGATGAGCCCGGCCACATTGCATAGCTTTCCGTTAATGTCGTACCGATCGCATCGGTAGTACCTAACCATTCGAATAGCTTACCTTTTTCCGTGTGTTCCGGACAGGCAGGGTAGCCAGGTGCTGGACGGATACCGACGTATTTTTCTTTGATCATCTCATCATTGGTTAGGTTTTCGTCAGCCTGATAGCCCCAATAGTCTTTACGGATCAGCTCGTGCAAATGCTCCGCAAAAGCTTCTGCCAAACGGTCTGACAAAGCCTGCACCATGATAGCGTTATAGTCATCACCAGCCGCTTTATACTTTTCAGCGAGTGCCTCTGTACCCACCATCGATACCGTAAAGCCGCCCAAGTAATCAGTACACGACTCTGATGGCGAGATAAAGTCAGCCAAGCTAAAGTTTGGCTTGCCGCTGGCTTTGTCACTTTGTTGACGTAAGTGCTCAAACTGATATTCTGCTGTGCCGCCCTCAGTCGGCGCTTGATCATAGACGGTGACAGTGTCGGCAGCCGTGCGACGGGCTGGCATCAATTTAAACACGCCCTTTGCCACGACTAACTTTTCATCAATTAGCTTTTGTAGGATGTCCTCGGCATTACCAAACAGATCACGAGCCGCTTCACCAACCACATCATCTTGCAGAATTTTGGGATATTTACCTGTCAGTCCCCAAGATATAAAGAACGGTGTCCAGTCAATATAAGGCAGCAGGTTGGTGATAGGGTAGTCGTCAAATATTACTTGTCCTAACTTATTAGGGACAGGCGGCGTATAGTTTTCCCAGTCATATTGAAAGCCAATCTTAACCGACTCAGCGTACGATATCTTAGCGGCTTTGGGCTGGCGCTTGGCCAGACGCTCACGCACTTTAATGTATTCGGCGCGAGTATCATCAATTAACTGTACACGGTTCTCTTTAGAGAGCAGCTTGGTGACCACGCCGACTGCACGTGAGGCGTCGGATACATAGATGACGGCATCGTTTTGATATTGCGGCTCGACTTTGACCGCAGTATGCGCTTTAGACGTCGTTGCCCCGCCAATCATCAGCGGTAGGGTCATGCCGCGTTCTTGCATTTGCTTGGCGACATAGACCATCTCATCGAGGCTTGGGGTAATCAGACCCGATAGCCCGATGATATCGACTTTTTCGGCAATAGCGGTATCGAGGATCTTATCACACGGCACCATCACGCCTAGATCGACGATGTCATAGCCATTACAGCCGAGTACCACGCCGACGATGTTTTTGCCGATATCATGGACGTCGCCTTTGACGGTCGCCATAAGGATTTTACCTTTGACCTCGCCTTCGACTTTTTCCGCTTCGATGTACGGGTTCAGCCACGCTACCGATTGTTTCATCACCCGTGCCGACTTGACCACTTGCGGTAAGAACATTTTACCCGAGCCAAATAAATCACCGACGATATTCATGCCGTCCATGAGTGGCCCTTCGATGACATCGAGGGGTTTGGGGTACTTCTCCCACGCTTCTTTGGTATCGGCTTCGATAAAGGTAGTAATGCCTTTGACCAATGCGTGCGCGATACGGGCTTCTACCGTGCCTTCGCGCCAGCTCATGTCGACAGTGCTGTCTTTTTTCTTACCACCGTCTTGGTAGTTTTCAGCGACCGTCATCAGGCGCTCAGTGGCATCTTGACCGGTTTCGCCTTGATTGCGGTTGAGCATCACGTCTTCGATGGCATCGCGTGCTTCTTTAGGGATGTCATCATACAGCTGAAGCATGGCAGGGTTAACGATACCCATGGTTAAGCCATTTTGAATTGCATGATAAAGGAATACGGAGTTGATGGCTTCACGAATCGGATTACCACGGAAGCTAAACGAGACGTTAGAGACGCCGCCCGATACCATGGCATTGGGCAGGTTATCGGTAATCCATTTGGTCGCATTGATAAAGTCTGCGCCATAATTGTTGTGCTCAGTGATACCGGTGGCGACCGCAAAAATATTCGGGTCAAAGATGATATCTTCTGATGGAAAGCCGACTTCATTGACCAAGACATCATAGCTGCGCTGACAAATCTCAGTTTTACGCTCATAAGTATCGGCTTGTCCGTCTTCATCAAAGGCCATGACGATAATAGCGGCGCCGTAGCGCATACACAGTTTGGCGCGTTCAACGAACTCAGCATGACCTTCTTTTAAGGAGATAGAGTTGACGACAGATTTGCCCTGTGTGCGCTTGAGACCTTCTTCGATGATGTCCCATTTAGACGAGTCAATCATTAAGGGTACACGGCTGATATCCGGCTCGCCTGAGACCAAGTTGACGAAGTGAATCATCGCCTGCTTGGAGTCGAGCATGCCTTCATCCATGTTGATATCGACGATTTGCGCGCCGCCTTCGACTTGATCGCGGGCAACATCAAGTGCTTCCGTGTAGGCTTCGGTTTTAATCAAACGTAAGAACTTCTTCGAACCGGTGACGTTGGTACGCTCACCGACGTTGACGAATAAGCTCTCAGGCGTGATGGTAAAGGGCTCAAGTCCAGATAAGCGGCAGGCAGGCGCAATCTCAGGAATTTCGCGCGGTGGATATTTTGCCACCATATTAGCGATTTGGCGGATATGCTCAGGCGTCGTACCACAGCAGCCACCGACGATGTTTAAGATACCTGCTTTGGCAAAGCCCTCTAGCAGGGCCGTGGTTTCCTCGGCTGTTTCATCATACTCACCAAACTCATTCGGCAGACCGGCGTTCGGATGCGCGGAGACATAGGTATTGGCGATATTAGACAGCGTTTGAATATGCGGACGCAGGGCATCAGCACCAAGTGCACAGTTAAAACCGACGGTTAAGGGCTTAGCATGGCGAATCGAGTTATAAAAGGCTTCTGCCGTTTGACCAGATAGTGTACGACCTGACGCATCAGTAATCGTCCCCGAAATCATAATCGGTAATTCAAAACCGATATCATCAAACACCCCTGTCACTGCAAAGATGGCAGCTTTGGCATTGAGCGTATCAAAAATAGTCTCGATTAGGATGAGGTCGACACCGCCTTCCATGAGCGCCAGTGTGGCTTCACGATAATTAAGCACCAACTCATCAAAGGTAATGTTACGAAAAGCAGGGTCGTTGACATCAGGAGATAGCGAGCAAGTTCGTGACGTTGGCCCTATGACTCCAGCGACGAAGCGTGGCTTGTCAGGCGTCTTGGCAGTGTATTCGTCAGCCGCTTCACGGGCAATCTTGGCAGCCGTCTTGTTCAATTCTGGCACCAGATACTGCATATCGTAGTCGGCCATCGACAGCCGCGTACCATTAAAGGTATTGGTCTCGATAATGTCTGCGCCAGCGGTCAGGTGGTCGCTATGAATCTCTTTGATCATCTGCGGCTGCGTGAGTACCAACAGATCGTTATTACCGCGTACGTCCTGCTCAATATTAGCGAAGCGCGCCCCGCGATAATCAGCTTCTTCCAGCTTATAATTCTGGATATGCGTGCCCATCGCGCCATCGAGCATCAAAATCCGTAAAGCCATTTGCTTGGTAATACGCTCGCGAGCGGTGAGCTGCTGTGCCTTGTAAGGAAATACCTCAGGCGGCGTTAGGACAAAATCGTTCGGAGTGGTGTTATCGTCAGCTGAGGTATTATCTGCTTGAGTAGCGGTTTGTAGTGTCATAGAAGGACTGCTTATATCGTCAATATTATGATAGGGAAGAAGAAAAGCGTTGGGAGCCATTCAAAGTAATAAATAAAAATTACACGCTTAAAAAGAGAGAAATATACGTTATTTTAGCATGAAAATTCGTCGTCTCGAGGGATTGTAGCGATTGCTGTTTTGGCGATACCAAAGCGTGATGTTGTCTCCTCAGCATTCGCTTGCTCATGCTACTACGACATGGACTAAAGTGTATGACATAAAATACTAGGGGACAAATGAATATCATTTCGCTTAAAGATTACATAAAGCTTTGTTTTTAAAATTAAAGTCTATTAAGCCACCTAAAAGACTGACATAAATTACATACTCATGACAAAAATAGCGTAAAAGTGAACTAATAAGGATGCTCTATATGTTAATTTGATTTCAGAAGTATTGACTTTTAGTAAGAACTGCTTACAAGCAAATGTTAATTATTTTTATTTAGTAATCATTATTAATACTTACCTATGCCAGTGCCAGCGAATTTTAAGAGTTAATTATCTACTCGTAAATTAGTAATACAATAATCAAGAATGATTCAATCATTAAGGACAATGTTATGAAAATTACCAAAATTGCTACTATCGGTACATTAGCGCTTTCGATCGCGGGTTTAACGGCTTGTAATAATATGATGCCTACTAAAAGCGCAGAGATTAAAGCACCCATGCATAGTCAATCTATGGCAAAAATGAATGTGGTACAAATTGCCCAAAGCAACCCAGACTTCTCGCTATTAGTTGAAGCAGTACAAGCGGCAGGCCTCGCGAGTGCCTTGTCTGATCCTAATGCCAACTATACGGTATTTGCTCCAACCAATGCCGCGTTTATGCAAGCATTGGCCGAAACCAAAATGACCAAAGCGCAGTTATTTGCTAATAAGCCACTGTTGACCAAAATTTTAGGCTATCACGTGATCAACGGCAATATGGCGATGTATGCCAAAGATGTGAAGCCTGGCAATGTCATGACCTTGAGCAATGATACCTTGATGGTGACCCCGAAAGGCCAACTAATGGATGAGATGGGTCGTACAACTAATATCGTCAAAACAGATATTGCCGCTACCAACGGTGTGGTGCACGTGGTTGATAGAGTATTGATGCCAAAATAACTTTTGATGTCATGATTGTTGACAGCAATGTTTATTAAAAGCAGTGCTTATTGAAATCAGTACTTATTAAAAGCAGTGCTCACTTTTTGTCTTTTTATATGATGACGCTGGTACTCGTACCAGCCATCGTTTGTGCAAGCTGATTATTAAAGATATTTTTAACGCTAATCTTTACTTCAATTTTTGTTTAAACGTTACTTTATAAACGTTATTTTATCAATAATGGGGTAGTACACGTGATCAATACAGTGTTGCTACCTAAATAAGCATGAATTGCAGATTAATCAGTTAAAATCGTATTTATTGATATGGCAGAACTAATTTTAATACATGTTTAGAGTTGGCCAGTTGATTACTGAGACTTATTAATCGCTGACTGTTATCTTCATTAATGCACAAGTCACTTTAATAAGCCGCTTTATTAACTAAGCCCATAAACTAATTAACATCTACAAGGATATACCCATGTTAAAGAAGAATTTACTATCTATCGCCGTCGTTACCGCAGCAATGTCACTAGCCGCTTGTAATGACAAAGAAGCTGTTACTGAACCGGTAGAGCCTGAAGCCACGACTGAAACAATGGCTGAGCCTGAAGTCATGGTTGATCCAGCTGTAGAAGCAGAGCCTATGGCTGACCCAATGGCAGATACCATGGCGACTCAAACGATTGCTGAAATAGCAGCGGGCAATGAGAACCTAACTATCTTGACCGCAGCGCTTCAAGCCGCTGGCCTTGATACTATGTTGATGGAAGACACCAAATACACCGTATTTGCTCCAACTGACGACGCTTTTGCTCCAGTACTAGAGAAGTTAGGCGTGACTAAAGAAGAGTTACTCGCTAACACCGATCTACTCAAAAAAGTACTTCCTTACCACGTAGTAGATATGGAAGTTAAAGCCGCTGATATCCCTTATGGTACTGATATCAAAACCGCTAACGGCGCAACGATTTCTATCAGCGATGCTAATGTCATTACTGATGCGACCGGCGGAACGGCCAACATCACTGGTACTGATATAATGGCGACTAATGGTGTGGTACATACCATCGATGCCGTATTAATGCCTGAGTAAGTTGTACTATCTGGCTTATGTTTAGGTAAGTATAAGCACTTTTATACGCCGACTAACATAAGCTACTAGCAATACCTAAAAAGCCTAGCCGCTGCGCTGGGCTTTTTTTGTGCATGCATTTTTTTGTCCATACATAATGCCATGATGCTTCTGTCATTTAACCATATAGTCAAAATACCCTAAAAGCGCGACGCTATCAGCAGTGCCTCATGGTTCGATATTACTTTTCACTAACTATAGATGCTTACACTCATAAGAAAATACGCTCATAAGAAAATACGCTCATAAGAAAATACGCTCAAAGCCGTTATTAAAGCTATGTTTGCCTTTGCTGTTTTTTACTTTAATCACTCCAAACTTATAAACCAAAAAGCCCGAGACAATGGTCTCGGGCTTTTTTACTTTTGCTTAATAAGAGTGAACAGTAGGCACATCAAAGAACGTTATTTATGCTCTTTACGTAATGGATCTGCTGCCATTCTTTGTTGCTGTTTAAGATGACGCTCTTCCCAATAAGGGGCGTTTTTGATACCGAATTTGGCAGGATCAAAAGTATAGTCCGTAACACCCGCTTTAAGCTGTGCTTCGTAGTCTCTAAGCATAGTAAGCGTTGGACGAGCCACAAAGAAGATAACCAAGATACCAACAATATTGAGCCAAGCCATGAGGCCAACACCAATATCACCAATAGCCCAGATATAGCCTGCTGAGTTAAGACCACCGTAAGCGACCATCACCATGATAAGCACTTTTACTAAGAACAGACCAGTCTTGTGAGCGCCGCGACCGATAAAGCGAGTCAAGTAAGTGACGTTCACTTCAGCGATGTAGTAGTACGCTAAGATGGTCGTAAAGGCGAAGAAGAATACGGCGATAGCAATAAAGGTATTGCCATAAGTACCATAAACAGATTCCATTGCCATTTGCGTAAAGGCTGGTGAACTGATTTCCACACCAGCGGCAACATTCTGTACGATGAACTGACCATCTGGAAGCGTGCCTTGAATGTTGTACATACCAGTAGATAAAATCATAAAGGCAGTCGCAGAACAAACGAGCAACGTATCGACATAGACCGAGAATGCTTGTACTAGGCCTTGCTGTGAGGGATGCTGAACTTCAGCAGCGGCCGCAGCGTGAGGACCTGTGCCCTGTCCAGCTTCGTTAGAGTAAATACCACGTTTGACACCCCAACCAATAGCAGCACCAAAACCGGCTTGTGCGGTAAAGGCATCACCAACGATCATACCAAATACATCTGGAATCAAGCTGACATTGCTGAACATGATAATCAAGGCTAGAGCGATATAACCTAGTGCCATAAAAGGCACTGCGTATTCAGTAAAGGTTGCAATACGCTTGATACCACCAAAGATGATGATACCTAAAACCACTAGAATGATTACCAAGGCAACTAAACGCATAGAGCCTACTTCTAAGGCTCCGATGTTCATCATAGTACCTTCACCCATTACCTGAGCAAAAGCATTGATAACACCGTTGGCTTGAACGCCTGGTAAGAACATACCACAAGATAAAATAGAAGCGATAGCGAAGAGGATGCCGTACCACTTTTGGCCTAAAGCGCGCTCAAAGTAATAAGCAGGGCCACCACGATATTCGCCAGTAACGATGTCTTTTTCTTTATAAATCTGTGCAAGCGTTGACTCAACGTAGGCAGTAGAAGCGCCTAAGAAGGCCACAATCCACATCCAAAATACTGCACCTGGGCCACCGAAGCCGATAGCAGCAGCTACCCCAGCGATGTTCCCCATACCCACACGTCCTGCGAGCGAGACGGCAAGTGCCTGAAATGACGAAATACCATCAGCACTGGACTTACCAGTAAACAGTAGCTTGATCATTTCACCGAATAGACGTACTTGTACAAAGCGCGTCATAATGGAATAAAACAGACCCGCGCCCAGACACAGATAGATCAGTGCAGGACTCCAGATAATTCCGTTTACTAAATTGACTAAACCTTCCATATATATATTCCTAATACTGTCTCGAAGTGGCTATTAATGCCGGCGTCAACCAATCATGTTAGTGGTTCACTTATCTTGCCTGCACAGACTTAAATATCTCAGTTAAGTCTTATCGGTACTTAGCCACTCAGAATGGACTGTAGTTGTCTGTATTTATCCGCTTGGCCTATTCGCAACACTGACCATGTGTATACCGCTCATTAGAGTCAATTTTAAAATGAGCTGCAGTTGCAATCCTTTGCTGTATTTATTATGCGGTACATCTTGTCATTACATCATCGACGTAAGAGCTGTTATCAATGGACCAGCGGATAAAACAGTCGGTTGTGTAATTAAATACTTATCGTTAAAGTGATAGCATTCAACTTGCTATGAGTCGTATCGATTGGCTACACTGGTAAAGATCTATCAACTTGTCATCTAAGATTGTGGCAGGCCGTTAACAGAGTTAATGAGACGTTCATAATCCTTTAATACTAAACGAACGATAAGTCCACTACCAAATGTATTCAAACCGTACGGCTACGTAACTGCAATTTGCCATATTTTTGGCGCAATTACTAGAAATTTCTTCATATTATTAAGGATATATTCATATTTTATTTGCTATAGCAAAGTTTAAGGAATAATAAGATATTAGCAGTAGACAAATGCTGTGTGGGCTTATTGAGTAATAATGGCTATCAACTGAGTAATAATGACTATCATTATGAATCGAGGGTATTATCAATGTGAAGCATTGGGCAAACATGCTTTGCGGTTGTGTTTTGGTAACGATGAATTGTAAAAGGTGGCTTATATCGCCATTATTGGCAGGATATCTTGTAGGCTATTAGTATTAACCGTCACTCATTGCTAGCATTATCTATATTTTAAAGGTGGCCAGCAGTTGATAGACTGGATAAGTAGCGGCACAAGATGGTTAAATAAACGGTTATATCCGTTATAAAAAAACGTGTTACTAGGTATTTGTTATTTATCACTATTAGGAGAGACAACGATGACGCGTAAATCCATTGTAAAACCCATGTTGCTATCAGTAGTATTAGCGACTTCTACCGTTGGTTTGACGGGTTGTGGTTATAACAATCTGCAAGCTCAAGATGAGCAGGTAACGGCTTCGTGGTCAGAAGTGGTCAACCAATACCAACGCCGCTCAGACTTAGTGCCAAACTTGGTCAAGGTCGTACAGCAATACGCAGAGCAAGAGCAAGAGGTGTTTACCCAAGTTGCTGAAGCGCGCTCACGTGCGGGTGGTATTACCGTGACCCCTGAGGTGCTCAATGATCCTGAAGCGATGGAGCGTTATGCGGCTGCACAAGAGCAGATGACCGGTGCCTTGTCACGTCTAATGGCGGTCTCTGAGCGTTATCCTGAGCTAAAGTCAGATGCCTTGTTCCAAGATTTGCAAGCACAGCTAGAAGGCACGGAAAACCGTATCGCCGTTGCTCGTAACCGTTACATTCAAGAAGTACAAAGCTATAATACGACGGTACGTCAGTTCCCAACCAATATCACCGCCAAAGTATTTGGTTTAGATGCCAAGCCAAACTTTAGCGTTGCCAACGAGGACGCTATTTCAACCGCACCCAGCGTCGATTTTGGCGACGACGATGCAGCGACTGCTCAGTAAAGTAAGACGCATAATATTGGTAGCATAAAATACATTTGCAGCATAAAGATAAGTGATGATTGAGGTAAAGCGGTGTTTGACGCTTTACTTTTGGCGTTAATGCTTAAAACATAGCAGATGAGTCAGCAGAGAAGTTTAGTAGTCATTAACGTAGCAACCATTAATGTAGTATTAATTAACGTAGCAACTATGCATTCAGCAAAAACGGCACTTGAGGTGGTATAGATTAGATGAATCATTCAAAAGCACTCTTATCAGTATTACTATTTACGCTGAGCATCAGTAGTGCGCCAGTGCTGTATGCGGCACCCAATGATACGGCAGTGGCTAGTGATAGTGGCTCAAATAGCACCTCGAGTATCCAACAAAATCGCAGCGTCGAGGATTTGGTGGCGATAGCCAAAGCAGGCGAGTCTAACGAAGCGATTAACGAGGCGGTTTTAGGTAACGAAGCGATTAATGGCGCCCTACTTGGCAATGATGCAATCAATCCTAATGCGGCTAACAGTGACACGGCTAATAGTGAAAATCCAGCAACACGAGCGCCTGCTAAGCCAGCTGTCCAATCAAGCGCTGAAAACGTCGATGCGGATAAGCTGATATTAAATAGTCCTGTCGTTGACCAAGCCAATATCTTGAACCCGCAAGAAAAACAACGATTAGAGGCGCAGCTACGGTCGATTTATCAGCAAGGCTTGGCGCAAGCAGCTGTGGTCATTGTGCCAACAACCAATGGCGTGCCAATATTTGACTATGCCTTACAAGTTGCAGAGAAGTGGGAACTTGGCAATAAAGACATCGATGATGGTTTGCTAATGGTTGTGGCGGTCAATGATCGTGACATGTATATCTTAACCGGCTATGGATTAGAAGGAGTGCTACCAGATGCCGCCGTCAATCGTATTATTCGTGAAGACATCACGCCCCTGTTTAAGCAAAACGACTATGGTGCTGGGATATTAGCAGGCGTTGGGGCGCTTGAAGCGCGTCTTGGTGCTGATCCTGAAGTGTTGGCGCGCGCTGATGCACAAGCGGCTGAACGCAGTCAAAGTCAAAACGATGTTGGTGACAGCCCATCGCCTGTTTTTTTATTCGTCATGGCGATGATATTTGGTAGCTTTATCACCAGTATTTTTGGTCGCATCTTTGGCTCTATCTTGACTGCTGGTGGTTTCTTTGCTGGCTCGCTGGCACTGGGCGGCGGCTTCTTTATGACCTTAATCATGGCGATATTTATATGGCTATTCTTAATCTCGCGTGGCTCCGGCGGTGGTCGTGGCGGACGCGGTGGTGGCGGTCGTAGAGGGGGCGGCATGATTTTCTTGCCCGGCATGGGCGGCGGTAGCGGTGGTGGATTCGGTGGCGGCGGCTTTGGCGGCGGCGGTGGTGGATTCGGTGGCGGCGGCGCAGGCGGTTCGTGGTAAATCGCTAGTAGGTGCTAAATAGAAAAACACACTAAATGACCGTCAGTAATGATTTACTTGAGGAAATAATATAATGGCACAAAACAACTCGTCACAGACAAGCTTTGCGCGCTGGTGGCGTCAAGTACTGTTTGTCCCTTTGCTACATAGCAAATGGCTGACAGCCGCAGCCAAAGCTCGTCTGACAGATAAGGTGACTAGCGCTGAGCGTGGACATCGCGGTGAGGTGTTTTTAATTATAGAAAATCATTTACCGATTCAGGAGGCTTTCCATATCGACTGTCGCGAGCGGGCGGTGGATTTATTTAGCGAGTATCGAGTGTGGGACACCGAAGAGAACACCGGCGTCTTGGTTTATGTCAATATCTGCGAGCACCAATTAGAGATAGTCGCGGATCGTGGTATCAGCACTCACGTGAGCCCCACAGTCTGGCGGGCAATGTGTGAAAAAGCCGTGTCTGGCATCGCTAATAAAAACACTGAAGAGAGCTTGGCTGAATTGTTAGACGAAGTTGGACAAGTCCTGCGTCAGTACTATCATCTTGAGCATGACCCCGCAGGTAATGAGCTGTCTGATACGGTAGTATTTTTGAAATAGTTTTTATGAACTGGCATTTATAAATCAGTCTTTATAAAATAGTTCTTATTAGTGGCAAAAACAGCTTAGCGTTTGTCCATAGGGTTTTACGGTAAATTGAAATATAATACTGACTCTAAAACAGCGGGTGCTGACCAAGAGGCATCTCGATAAAAAACCACTACTGGAACACTATGATTGAGTTAATAAAGAAACTGCCAAAAGCGGAGCTGCACTTACATATCGAAGGCTCACTTGAGCCGGAGCTGATGTTTAGATTGGCGAAAAAGAATCAAATAGAGATTTCTTACACAGACATAGAAGACGTACGCCGCGCCTACAACTTCACCAATCTACAAACCTTTTTAGATATCTACTATGCGGGTGCCAATGTTCTCATCACTCAAGATGATTTTTATGATTTAACGTGGGAATATATTCTTAAGTGTGTTGAAGACAACGTCATTCATACGGAGATATTTTTTGATCCACAAACGCATACGGCAAGGGGCGTACCTTTTGCAACCGTTATTACTGGCATCAAAGAAGCGCTTGCCGATGCCAAAGCACAATATGGCATCACTTCTTGCATCATCATGTGTTTTTTACGACATTTATCGCAAGCAGAGGCGTTTGAGACCTTAGAGGAGGCGCTGGCGTTTAAAGATGACATCATTGGGGTTGGTCTTGATTCTGCAGAATTGGGCAATCCGCCTGCCAAGTTTAAGGACGTTTTCCAAAAAGCCAAAGAAGCGGGCTTTAAATTGGTTGCCCACGCTGGTGAAGAGGCAGACTTTACTTATATCTATGAAGCCTTGGATTTATTAGAGATAAATAGAATTGATCATGGCGTGCAATCGATAAAAAGCCCAGAGCTGATGCAACGCTTAAAAGACGAGCAAATGCCGTTGACGGTTTGTCCGAACTCTAATATCGAACTCAAGGTGTTTGAAACCTATCAAGAGCACAATATCAAAGAACTGCTAGATTACGGTCTAAATGTCAGCATAAATTCTGACGATCCAGCGTATTTCAAAGGCTACATGAATCAGAACTTTATAAATATATGCGAAAACTTACCGCTGACAGAAGACGATGTGGTTACTTTGGTAAAGAACGCCTTTCATTCTTCGTTTATCAGCGATGAGTTAAAAAAGGAATATGTAGCAAAGGTGGATCTTGCTTTGCAATAAGCAATGATTGAAGAAGTTTTTATTCGCTAGGGCTTAACGGTTGATGTCAATTGTTAAGCCTTTTCTTTTTATACGAGATGCTTCTAGGGTCAAGCGATTACAGCGCTGTGATTTTTTTGATTAACAACGGCATAATCACACCGGCTTTTTCTACCAAGGTAATATCAACGATGGCGTTCGGCGTTGGATCAGGATTTATTTCGATAACGTTAGCACCATTTTGCTTGGCCAATTGTGCAAGCCCTGCCGCAGGGTAGACCAAGCTCGATGTGCCAATACTGATAAATACCTCACAATTCGCCGCCGCCTCTTCAGCGGTTTGCCATGCTTGGACTGGCAGTGCTTCGCCAAACCAAACGATATCTGGTCTGATATAGCCCTCGCAATGTGGGCAGTTAATTAGCGTCTCACTATAATCCATAGTGTCAGCGCTGCTATATGAGCCTCTAGACTGCTTTTTATAGGGTGCATCGCATTGACTACAACGATTGGCCCACAGATTACCATGCAAATGAGTCACGCTACTACCAGCCTGCTCATGTAAGTCATCGACATTTTGGGTGATGAGTGTTACCTGCTGGTCGGTTGATTGGCTATGGTATTGCCACTGCGCTAAGGCCTCATGAGCAGGATTCGGTTTTTTGTCCGCGACCAATTGTCTGCGCCACTGATACCACGACCATACCAGCTTTGGGTTGCGAGTGAACGCCTCGGGTGTCGCCAAATCCTCAACGCCGTAGTTCTCCCACAATCCTGTTTGTTTATCTCGAAAAGTGGGAATACCGCTTTCTGCTGAAATCCCTGCGCCCGTTAAAATGCAGATGCGTTGTTTTGAGTCCAATAGTTTGGCGGCAAGCGCTACTTCAGCTATTAACGCTGGTGGTAATTCTGCTAACATGGCATAACCCCTGCTTACAATGGATGCATATTTATATGATAGATGGAATTTGGTGGCTTGTCATATTGCTAGCCGTGGTCGCAGCCCTTTGGCTGGTCGCAAAGACGCGAGGCGCAAAAGCGGATGAGACCTTTGATAATAAATCACCCAAAGGCGCGAAAAAACCTAGTAATGACGACCTACAAAAAACAGCGGTATTGATTAATAACTATTTTCCTGACTATCGCGTTAACCGTAAGGCCAATCATCTAGTTATCAGCGAGCAAAACAAAAAGATTGCGATGATTACTATTGATAAAAAAGTGGCCGCTGGTCAACGGCGTCTAGGCGACGTACCCGTGATTAATTACCACCGAGTCCCCAACCGTGCCCAATTAACTGCAAACTTACAGGATGCAGAGTAGTGTCAGTCATACAGTTTTATAAATAGGCAATCAGGCAGGCAAGTAGGAAGGCAAATTGCGGCTCAATTAGAAGATGACATATATTGAATAGAGGTTGACAACGATATGTACAACATTTTATAGGTGTTAATACATCATAGTTAATAACAGCTAAAGACGCAGAGCGTTGCTGTTAAAGGTTTTTGGAAGTGTTAGTAGGTAGGGTGCTAGAAGTATTAGGAGGTAATGCTAGGGAGAGATGAAATATCATTCATAAGAAGTGGTGCGCTCGGCGGGAATCGAACCCACGACCCTCGGCTTCGGAGACCGATACTCTATCCAACTGAGCTACGAGCGCATAATACGAGTTGACTGCTAGGTTGCTCAATACTGCATACTACGTTTAATTGAGTATTATTGACAGGGCAGTCTGTCGAAAAATAAAGACCGCCTAGTCTAACAAATAAAAGCCAGAAAGCCAATGAGCGAAGGCTGCTATTGACGCTTTTTAAGAAAAAACAAGATAGTCATTAAACAGGCATGGCAATTTACCTGCCTTTTCCCTTATAATGTCAGGGACAATTCATATTTATAATCACCGATTACAAGTGCGCTTGCAGGCGGGATGGCTGTTTGCTATTGATGACGAGGTGTCGTCAAAGGAGGATAAACAGAATGTCCAAGTCATGCGAGTCCTTGTATCTGTAATAAGAGAACGTGACGAATGAGAAAAGTAGTGATGTTATCGGCAGCTGCCATTCTAGGAATTGCTAGTATCGCGGTGAGCCAAGCGGAAGATGTTGCAGATACCCCTGTAACTGTCTCTGATGTAGCAGAAGCGCAAGAGGTGGTCGAAAATGCGCCACAACAGCTCGGTGATGATACCCAAGCTGCTGCCGATACTACAGATGACACTGCTGCAGCTGATGCGAGCGTGACAGCAGACGGCACCACAGATGACGCTGCGGCAACGGAAGAGATGGCCGCTGCAGCGCCTGCGGCTGATGAAGAGCCTATTCCGCAAGATACGCCGCAAGTACAAAAGCTCATTGCCCTATATCCTAATTTGATTGCGCGTATTCAGCCTGTTGCTACAGTATGTTTCGAAGACGATGAAGTTTGTGATGTAACCGCACGCTCATCAGGTCCTTCGGCAGGGGATGGCCCTCGTGATGGTGCTGCTGTTTATAACGCTGTTTGTCAGACTTGTCATGCTTCAGGTTTGCTTGGTTCACCTATGTTAGGGGACGCAGGGGCTTGGGGACCACGTATAGCAAAAGGTAAAGATACTCTATATACCCATGCGATCAACGGCTTCAACGCGATGCCTGCTAAAGGTGGTGCGGATATTCCTGATGAAGAAGTTCAAAATGCAGTAGACTATATGGTTGGTGAAGCCAGCTAATCATTACCAAGCCATTATGGGCGGTGATACATAGCCTATTGAATTTTTAAGATACTCATTGATTAAACGCCTATTTCATTTAATGAGGTAGGCGTTTTTTTTGATGATGAGTATTATTAATATGGTACTTCTCACATAATGCAGTTGAAATGTGGTGTTGATAGCCTCACTTTAAGACATTAAATCGTACCTGCTAAAATATTCTACAAAGCAGTTTTGATGTAAATTTTATAACAAATAAAGAGGTATTCATGTCTGAAGTACCAGCGCTATCTATTCAGAACTTATCCAAAACTTATGATAACGGGTTTTCGGCATTAAAAGATGTCAGTTTAACGGTGCCACAAGGTGGTTTTTTTGCGCTACTAGGACCGAACGGTGCTGGTAAATCGACGATGATTGGCATTATTAGTTCATTATTTAAGCCAACCAGCGGCAGTGTAAATATTTTTGGTGTCGACTTATTAGCCAATCCTTCGGTGGCTAAACAGTATCTTGGCGTCGTCCCACAAGAATTTAACTTTAACATGTTTGAAAAAGTAGAAGATATTCTGATAACCCAAGCAGGTTATTTTGGTATTTCTGCCAAAGAGGCAAAGCCACGCGCTGAGCGCTTGCTAAAAGCATTGGGTCTCTGGGATAAACGTGATAGTAAGTCGCGGGAGCTGTCAGGCGGTATGAAACGTCGTTTAATGATTGCCCGAGCGCTGATTCATAAGCCTAAGCTATTGATTCTCGATGAGCCAACCGCAGGGGTCGATATTGAGCTGCGCCGTTCTATGTGGGAGTTTATGCAGCAGATTAATGTCGAAGAGAACACCACGATTATTCTGACGACCCATTATCTTGAAGAGGCTGAGCAGCTGTGTAAGCGCATCGCTATCTTGGATCATGGTGAGATTCGAATCAATACAGATATGAAGGATTTGCTGGCGCAGTTGTCGGTCGAGACCTTTGTCTTTGACGTCTCGGCGCCGCTTGAGCATCCCTTGCAACTGACGGGCGTGACTGAAGTGGTGCAACCAGATGATCTCACGCTTGAGGTAACCTTAACAGAAGGTGAGTCATTGAATGGCGTGTTTACGCAATTGTCCGAGCAAGGTATTACTATTGCCAGTATGCGTAATAAGTCTAACCGTTTAGAAGAGCTGTTTATGCGCCTTGTCGACCAAAATATTCAGAATCAAGACAGTATGAAGGAGTCAGGACTATGAATCAGAAAATAGTAGTAGACCCTAATGACAGTATGTCATGGTCCAAAAAATGGATTGCTTTTCGGACGATATTGCTAAAAGAAGTACGCCGAATTTTGCGTATTTGGCCACAGACTTTGTTGCCACCCGTCATTACTATGACGCTCTACTTCGTTATCTTTGGTAAAATGATAGGCGATAGAGTAGGCGAGATGGGCGGTGTACCTTATATGCAGTTCATCGTCCCTGGTCTTATTATGATGGCCGTGATTACCAACAGTTACTCTAATGTGGTCTCTAGTTTTTTTAGTGCCAAGTTTACCGCGAGTATTGAAGAGCTGTTAGTCTCTCCTGTCTCCAAGCATGCTATCTTAATGGGTTACGTCAGCGGTGGTATCTTCCGTGGTTTGGCCATTGCTATTATTGTCTCTATCGTCGCGCTGTTCTTTACCGATCTTGGTATTGAACATTTATTTGTGACGATATTTACCGTGCTTGGTACTTCGATACTGTTTTCGCTGGGCGGCTTTATTAATGCCGTTTTTGCCCGCTCATTTGATGATATCTCTATTATTCCGAGCTTTGTATTAACGCCTCTTACCTTTTTGGGCGGCGTCTTTTACTCAATGGAAGGGTTATCAACATTTTGGCAAAACGTCTCGTTACTCAATCCCATTGTCTATATGGTGAATTCGTTCCGCTACGGAATTTTGGGCTATTCTGATGTCAACGTCTGGTATTCAATGGCAGCGATTTTTGTATTTTGCGTGGTGTTTTATGTCATCTCTTATCGTTTACTAAGCGATGGCTCGCGTGTGCGCTTGTAGTTAATTTATCACCTCGGTAACTTGTCATCAGTATACCGATAGTCTTATTATAAAAGCCTAACATTGTTGGGCTTTTTTTTATGTTTAAAACTTCACTAATACACAAGTTTTTTATACTAGCTGCATTAAGTAGCTTTTCCATTACTGCTATCGCGGCATCGTTCGCGACTACCGATGATTATGATTGGGTGGTTATGGAGAAGCCTCTAGATCCTGCATCTTATAAATATGACTGTAATCATGATTACAAATATGAGACTCATGCGGCTCTACAAAATTGCCTTTATAACTTGCGAGAAGATGTTGATAATGCGTTTAGTAAGCAGTGGGGGATTGACGACAGAGTTATTCGAGAAAGAAATGCGATTTATATTGACGTGCCTAATCGTAAACACCCACTAGTATTGGTTGATTATTCCAGTCCTTTTGAGACCGATTTCAATGCTTATTATTCATTAAAATATTATGATAAATCGCGGCAATTACTGACCATACATCAAAGCTTTTATGAATCAGAAACTCTGACAGTGGTCAATTTGAAGACTGGGTTTTGGCAAGATTTTGATTTTAGGAAGCTAAGTGTTTCGCCTGATATGAGATATATCGTAGGGTTTGAAAGCGAGATGGGCGCTACTGAAAACATTAATATTTGGGCACTGCAAGATAGTGGTTACTATGAAGGCTACTATAAACAAGTCTATAGCAGTAGTGACGATTCAAAAAACTACGACAGTCATAAAAATTTTTATCAAGCGGACAAAGCCAAGCTGGTTTATGATGCCGAAACCCTTACTTGGTTGAATGATAGTAAATTTTATGCAGATTATTTTTATAAGCTAAATGAAAAGGATTCCGCAGCTTTTCGAGTGCGTTATACCTTTATTAAGAATGCCTCAACGGATAAGTGGCAGCTACATGCAGGTGATATATAAATGATCGCTATTTCTCGTTATATAAAAACAGCATTGACTGTCGCAGGACTATTTATATTGACCACAATAGCAGCCTTAGATGCACAGGCAGCGCCTTTAGCTTTAGAGCCATCGACAAGTGAGGAGGTATGGCTAAAGATATAATGTTATGGGATCGTCAAAAAGCTAACAATGACGGACGCTATACAATGGTATTTGGTAGTAATGAATTATATGAGCAAAATGATAATGAGGACAAAAAACATGAGGTGTACGAAGCGCGAGATATCAGTTGGACAAGCGATAATAAAATCAACGTTGATTTTTATTACAGAGTCAATCCCACTGACACGGTAGCATTTCGCGTGCGCTATATTTATGCGGCTGACAATAAAGAAGGTAAATGGCAGAGAGTTTCAGCTGATGCTAATACCAACGATTAAAAAATAATAAAAAGGTTTAACTCTCATATGCAAGTAACTCTACCAGTAGCCCATTCAATTCGCATCTGTATGATGAGTGCAATACTGCTAATGCTATCAATGCTATCAATGCCAGCGCAAGCAGAACTGCCCAAAGCGACAATGGATGACTATGTTTGGAAAGCACTAGACAAGCCCATTTATCCTAACTGGGGTAAGGATTGCAATAGTAAGGATGAGCGGATTTATCAAGATTGCTTAGATAAAAGCTTGATGATTTATAATCAGAAACTCATTAAGAAATGGCACTTATCAAAATATGTTTCTCGTCAGTTAAATAAAACTATTATCACACTGCCCAATCATACAAGTCCTATAGTATTGACGGACGATTTTGCAGAAGGAGAAAAAGAGCTTAGATATGTTTATCTTTTAGACCATTATGATGCAGATAAGAACTGGCTTTATCTATCTGGGCAAATCTATGAGATTAACAATACAGTATTGATTGATTTAAATTCAGGCTTCAAGCAAGAGTTTGAAGGATCTCATTTGACGTTTTCACCAGGTATGACTTATGCAGCTACAGTTAAAGTTGAGTTTCCAGGAGAAGAAAATGTCATGATCTGGAAAAAAGATAAGAGCGGTGCTTACCAGTATGACGAAAAAAATAACAGGGATTACGATAAATTCCGACAACATTTAAAATTTTATAATGGTAGCAAAGATAATCCAATGGTTCACAAGGTAGAGGTTGAATGGATTACCAATGAGAGCTTATTGGTAGATTTCTATTTCAAAATGAACGATAGCGATACTGCTGCTTACCGAGTACGCTTTAACTATGTAAAGACAGATTCTGCATCAGACTGGCAAATGATTCCCATAAAATAGCCCATTGCTGTAAAATGACTGGTTGTTATTTCATTATATTTAAGCATGAAAGGTAAGTAACTTATGAGTATTCACGGTATCTTGGGTGAGCAAACTACTGACTATCCAACTGAGTATAGTCCAGAAACCTTATATCCTATTGCCCGCAGTATGGGGCGTGATGCCATTGGCTGGCAAGATGATAAGTTGATGGTTGGCATCGATTGGTGGCAGGCATTTGAGATGTCTTGGTTGAATCCGCAAGGACTCTCGCAAGTGGCTATCGCACGTTTTGGTATTCCTGCTAGCTCGCCATTTATCGTCGAGTCAAAATCACTTAAGCTGTATTTGAACAGTATCAACTTTACCGAATTCCCTAGTTGGGAAGCTGTGCAAACGCTGATTGCTAAAGACTTATCGGCATGCGTACAAGCAGAAGTGCAAGTTGAGCTGTTTGGCTTAGATGATAATCTTTATGATAAGACATCAGAGTTATTGATTGCTCAGCCTGAGGGTGCGTGTATTGATGACGCGCTTGCCAATACTAGCGAAAAGATTGCATTATGCGAGCATCCTGATGCATCTTTATTGAGCGATGCTAGAACGAATGCTCATTCAGAAATTGCCAGTGCTCAGCCTTATACTTTTTATTCTAATTTACTGCGTAGTAATTGTCCGGTGACCAATCAGCCAGATTGGGGTACATTGGCGGTTTCGATGACCAGTGATAAGACAGTCGACGACGCTGGCATGCTGCGTTATATCTTAAGTTTCCGCCAGCATAATGGTTTTCATGAGCAGTGTGTCGAGCAGATATTTGCTGATTTAAGCAAACAGTATGAGCCAAGCGAGTTGATGGTTCGTGCGTGGTATACGCGCCGCGGCGGTATCGATATCAATCCTTGCCGTGTGAGTGATATCCGCTTATTACCACAGCCAAGCCGCTTGATTCGTCAGTAGACTAAGAGTACTTGCTAATACTCATCAAATGCGTTTATATACTTATTTAGGCAGATATTATTTTGCTTTGCTTGGGAGGTCAAGATGAAATGGGCAACTGGTTTTTTGACGGCGCTAGCGGCAGCTGCTTTGTCTATCTCTCTCATGCAATCGGCACAAGCGGAGTTTATTGAAAATCAATATAACTGTGAAGATGCTTATATGGAAGTGGCTTATGATTGTGGTAATGATGCGATTATAGTCGAAAAAAATCGCCTTAATAAAATTTATATGAGTGCTTATCGTACTTTGAATACGACACAACAACAGCAGTTGGACAAAGAACAACGTATATGGTTAAAGAGTCGCAGCGATAAGTGTGACTTTGAATACGACGGTCCAATGAATAATTCTGTGGTGTACGCCCAGATTGGCGCTAATGTTTGCACCGCTAATGAGAGTCAGAAACGTAGTAAGGTGATTGCTAAAAAATATAATATCAAATAACAATTTTCATTTTTTAGAAGTAAAAAAGCGCCTATCTCATTAAATGAGATAGGCGCTTTTTATGGCACAGTTTTTACGAGTAAAACTATTTGCCGCTTACTTTTGCTATTACTTCTTCACGGCTTAGCATCTGCTTTTCTGTCTCACGGCGATTGACGTACTCGTATTTGTCCTCTGCAAGATTGCGATCAGAGACGACGATACGGTGCGGAATACCAATCAATTCAAGATCAGCAAACTTAACGCCAGGACGCTCGTTACGGTCATCGAGTAGCACGTTGATACCTTGAGCCTTTAACTCGTCATACAGGGCAGTAGCGGTCTGCATGACGGTCTCTTCTTTTGACTTCATCGGTATGATAGCGACTTCAAAAGGTGCAATCGAATCGTCAACGGTCGGCGTTTTTGGCCACATGATACCGTTTTCATCGTTATTCTGTTCGATAGCAGCAGCGATAATACGGCTGACACCAATACCGTAGCAACCCATCATTAGAGTGACTGGCTTGCCATCTTCACCAGATACGGTCGCATTCATCGCTTGCGAGTACTTATCACCGAGCTGGAAGATATGACCCACTTCGATACCGCGTTTGATTTTTAGACTGCCTTTACCATCAGGAGAAGGGTCGCCTTCTTGCACGTTACGCACATCAACAATACGTGTGATGCGAGTATCACGTGCCCAGTTCATACCGATGGTATGTTTATTGACTTCATTCGCACCGCAGACAAAATCTGATAGTGCTGCTGCTGAACGATCGACAAACACCGGCATATCTAAGTCAACACCGATATAGCCTTTATGCAAACCTGCGGCTTTTAGCTCTTCATCAGAGGCCATAGTCAAAGGGACGTTGGCTTCTTCGATTTTCTCCGCTTTAATCGTATTTAATTGATGATCACCGCGCAGTACGATCGCTATAAGCTGTGGCTCATCATTCTCATTATGACCATGGACGATTAAGGTTTTAACCGTAGTGGCTAATGGAACATCCAAATGTTCAGCAACCATTTTACAACTGGTCATCTCTTCAGTTAACACGTCTTCGCGTTCCATTTTGGGTGGCTGCCGCTCAGCAGTGCTCACCGATTCTGCCAGCTCAACGTTCGCTGCATAATCAGAAGAATCTGAAAAGGCGATATCATCTTCACCGCTATCTGCTAAGACATGAAACTCGTGCGACGCAAAACCACCGATAGAGCCAGTGTCTGCTTGTACCGCGCGAAAATCTAAACCCAAACGGGTAAAGATGCGCGTGTAAGCGTCATACATATCATGATAGGTCTTGGCCAATGAGGCCTGATCAACATGAAATGAATAGGCATCTTTCATAGTAAATTCGCGTGCGCGCATCACACCAAAGCGTGGACGAATCTCATCACGGAATTTGTTTTGAATTTGAAAGAAAGTAATCGGTAGCTGTTTATAACTACGTAGCTCGCCTTGCGCAAGATTAGTGATGACTTCTTCATGGGTCGGACCAAGCACAAAGTCGCGATCATGGCGGTCTTTAAAGCGCAATAGCTCAGGGCCGTAATCATTAAAACGACCGGTCGTTTGCCAGAGTTCTGCTGGCTGAGTCATTGGCATGAGCACTTCTTGCCCGCCAATATTCTGCATCTCTTCACGAACAATACGTTCGACTTTTTGCAAGACGCGTAGCCCCATGGGCAACCAAATATATAACCCAGAAGCGATTTTACGAATAAGACCGGCGCGCACCATTAATTGGCTTGAAGCGATATCGGCATCACTTGGGGTTTCTTTTAGAGTAGCAAACAAAAATTGACTGGCTTTCATAAATAAAGCGTAACCTTATCAACGATAAAAAATAAGAAGTAGTAGGATGTTGAGCATGTTGCTGAAAGTCTCAGAACCGCCGCAAGCTTACCTTTATTACTTGGTAATAGGCTAGGACATTGCCTAGCGAAAGAAGGCTTTTACAAAAAGCACTTTAGTAACCACATCCTGCACACAGCAGGGCGTAGTTGTAGTTGATGCATCAATATATCGGGCTATGCAAACACAAATATTCAGACTAAAAGCCTGAAGAATAAATATATGCTGGCATTTTGTTCATGCAATCTGACTATGTTAGGTAAAGTTTGCCTAAGACGCAATGACTTTTTGTTTTTTCAGAGCGAACATCGTAGAAACAGCTCAGTCTCACCTCAATCATCTGATGATTTACTGATTTTAAAGACATTTGTATAAAGATCTCTACTCTTTTTATGTAGGGATATTTGTCAACAATTATGTAGAGGATTGGTAGTTATTACTTGAAGTAATGGTTCAAAAACATCATCTAAGTCACACCATATTTACGGACTCTATTCATAAAAAGCTGATTAAGCGAATGATCAAACACAGTTTCTAGAAGAGGCTTTTATATAAGACGTGTCCATAAATAAAGCTTTTGATAAACACATGATAAAACTCTAACAATAAACGATGAAACCTTAAGGTGGCTTAAATGATCAATCCTGATAAACGTTCTTCTGCCAGCAATAACACCACTGCTCAGCCAGTAAAAAAGCCCATTGCTCTGATGTCGTGGCTGGTATTACTTATTGGTCTGGCCGCCATCGTTTTTGCGATTTATACTGTGCAAAATCTGAATAAAGAGGCGCCAATAGAGACCATTACTCGTGAGGGTGTGGTCACGCAAATCCAGCAGCTCAATCGGCTACAAACGGTCGCCTTTAGTGTAGATACCGTTATCACAAGCGAGCGCCCAGGGAGTTGGATGAAACTTTGGCAAGATGAACAAAAAGGGTTGTTTATCGCCCGCGGCCGCGTAGAAGCAGGGATTGATTTAAGCGCATTGACACCTGAGATGGTACAAGTGGTACAACCTGATATTCAGTCTAATACTAATGTAGGTGAAACAGAGGAGGGCGACGCGAACACGCCAGTCTCAATGATGCCGCAGATTGATATTACTTTGCCACCCTCAGAGATATTTTCGGTTTATCTAGATGATATCGAGATTTATGATTGGCAAACTGGGGCTTTTGGTATGATGCAAGTGGATCCTAAAATCTGGGAGCAAGCACAGAGTATGGCAAAAAAAGAAGTGCTTGAGCGTGCTTGTCGCGGCGATGTCATGAACATGGCACTAAAAAACGCTCAAACGCAGATACAACAGCTGTTTGCGTTGACAGGAGCTGTGGTCACGGTCACCACGCAGGGCGCAGGGGCGTGCCAATTGCCAACGGCTTAATGCTTAGGTTTTATTAATAAAAGGTTTTGGAGAGAGAATGTTTTAGTACGGGTAGTTAAATGAAAACGCTTTAATGAATTGCTACGCCGATTAGCAGATGTTGCTTGAAATTATTGGTAATAAGGTTACTATATTATATAGCAGGACTTATTTATTATTAACGATAGCTTTATAAATGCTGTCGTTAATACTAAGCTTATATAATGTAAGAGGTGGCATATATGACAACTCCTAATAATCAGCCGTCTGCTCATGAGAAGCGCAAATTAACCAAACACCGCAAAGAAACGGAGTCGCTATCTTTTGCGACTTGGGTGCTGCTCATTATAAGCTTTACTTGTCTAGCGTATGCCATTTATACGATTCAGACGCGAATAGTAAAGCCAGCTATCGATACTGGTAACGCTAAGGCGGCACAAAGTAGTTTGGTACAAACTGGCAGTGCGCCGCAAAATAAAGCCAAAGTAAACAGCTAACGCTTTCTTCTCAAACATATCAGCTTTACGACTTTTTTAAACTCATGACTGTTTTTTAATTCAATACTTATTTTTTAAATTCAGTAATCGCCAGTTGCCGTGCCGCTTTGTGTTCGACCATTGGGGCGGGGTAATCTAACCGCCTAAACCTATCGTCTGTGTTGATAGCTTTACGTATCTTGTCTTCGCTATGCAAAATGCTGGCAGGCATATCCTTTAATTCAGGTAACCATTCCTTTATGAATTCCCCATCAGGGTCATGAGTTTTGGCTTGGCTAAAGGGATTCATAATACGGAAGTAGGGCGCAGAGTCCGTACCGGTCGATGCGCTCCATTGCCAGCCGCCATTATTTGAGGCAAAGTCGCCGTCTATCAGTTGCTGCATAAAATAGCGCTCGCCTAAGCGCCAATCAATCAATAAGTCTTTGGTCAAAAACATCGCGGTGACCATGCGTAAGCGATTGTGCATAAAGCCCGTCGCATTTAAGCAACGCATCGCGGCATCGACTAAGGGCACACCCGTCCTGCCCGTACACCACGCATCAAAATCATCCTCATTGTATGACCAATTAATCTTAACATCGGTCTCATTTTTATAAGCTTGATGCTGGATAAGTTCTGGCTTATAGTCTAATACATGGCGATAAAAGTCTCGCCACGCCAGCTCACTGATCCAGCGATTAATGTCTTCATTGTCGCCATCATTACCATGCAATTGTTCTTGTGCTTTAGCCGCTTGTAGGTAGCAAAGTCTGGGACTGATGACCCCAATTGTCAGATACGCTGACAACTGACTGGTGGCATGTAAGCTTGGCACATCGCGGCTCACATCATAGTTATGAATATCATCTGCAACGAATTGATCCAAGCGGTGACAAGCGGCCACTTCCCCAGCAGGATAGGCAGCACGTGCGTTAGTAAGCTGTGCCTCGCTATCAATATGACTGAGCTGGGTATTATTTGCTAATGACTGTTGATAATCCTTAACCACTTTTTGGCTTAATGCTTCTATCGTGTTGGCATTATTGACGGTCTGTTTCGATATTTTTAAAGTAGCGTTATCACTATTGATTGCTAAAGCTTTATGCAGTTGTATGTTGCTAACTTCCAAGGTATGCCGCCATTTTTTATAAAATGGCGTAAATACTTGATACATACTGTCGTCATTGGTAGTGATGCTTTTCGGTGGTAAAATACATTGATCATGCCAGCGTATAAACTCGATGTCACTTTTTGCAAGCAGCTGGCTCAATTGTGCGTCGCGCTCAATCTCATTGCCCTCATATTCATGATTGGCCATGACGCAGCTAATATTATTGGCTGCACATAAGGCGTCTAATGAATCCACACAATCAGAGAAACTATCGCAAACCTGTACATGCAAGGTGATATTTAACTGTTTGTGCAAGTCATTTGCCAATATTGGCAAGGTACGGGCGATATGATCGAGTTGAACCAAGGACATGTCGTGCGTTTGCCATTGCTCAGGGGTGAGGAAGAACACAGCGCTTACTGATGCGTCATTATCACGGGCACGCTCACAAAGCGCTGCTAAAGCGGTGTTGTCATGTAGGCGTAGATCACGGCGAAACCACATCAAATAATGGGCAGAGGTTAGGCTGGTATTATCATCGTTGCTATTATTATTGCCATCGTTGTCATCAATGGTAGTGGTAGTTGCCGACGCAGTGTTAGACATTAAGTATCCTCATATTAATCAATCGCAATCATAAACAAAACTATGAATAAAAGTATGCTAGGATAAGTTTTTGGATGCAATTGATTTACTCATTGAGTAACAAATCCTCATCATTTTATGCTTAATCGCTATGACAGCCAATCTATGGCTGCTGTATTTTAAGGTCACACCATGCACGTGAAGTTTTGCGGGTTTACCGACGTAGCTGATATTCATACTGCCACCCAATTGGGTGTCGATGCGGTCGGCTTGGTATTTTATCCGCCCAGTCCACGTGCTGTGACCATGGAACAAGCCCAAACCTTAAGCATCGCCGTTCCTGCCTTTGTCAGCGTCGTCGCCTTGGTGGTTAATATGTCACACGAAGAGTTGGTTGAACTGGCGAACCATGTTGCATTTGATATCATTCAATTCCACGGTGATGAAAGCCCTGAGCAGTGCCAACAACTGGCAAATGCGGTCAATAAACGCTGGATAAAAGCCTTACGCATCAATGCGGAGAAAGATACCCTTGCTAGCGTAAGCGCGCGTATTGATAGCTTTGCAGCGGCAGGGGCAAGTAGTATTTTGCTCGATGCTTATCATCAGCATAAATATGGTGGTACAGGCGCGCGCTTTGATTGGAGCCTTATTCCTCACCATAGCTCGTTACCGATTGTCTTAGCGGGCGGTCTTGATGCTCAAAACGTCGCTGCGACGACAGAGTTACCCATTTACGCTGTTGATGTCAGCGGTGGTATCGAGGCGGCTAAAGGCAAAAAAGATGCTGCCAAAATGCGCGCCTTTATGAAAGCGGTCAAACGCGATCGATGGCAAAGCGTGACGGTCACTGACGCCATCTAAGCGATTCATAAAGCACCTTTATCCTTGTTTGGTCGTTATTCCGATTTTCTGCTTAAATCTTATTTTTTCGTTCTCCACTATTTATATTAAAAAATACCACTTATTACAGTAGGAATTATCATGAGTCATGTCGCTAACAAAGATTTATCAGCCACGGCACAAGCCGTCAATACTTTTACCAATCCAACTGATGTCCAAGACTTCAATCAGTATCCTGATGCCCGTGGGCACTTTGGTGTGCATGGCGGTCGTTTTGTCTCTGAAACCTTGATGGCAGCACTAGAAGAGCTAGAAGCGTTATACACCAAAGTCAAAGCCGATCCTGCATTCTGGGAAGAGTATCACAACGATTTGGTCAATTATGTCGGTCGTCCAACGCCGCTGTATCATGCCAAGCGTCTCAGTGATGAGATTGGCGGTGCGCAAATTTATTTTAAGCGTGAAGATCTAAACCATACCGGTGCGCATAAAGTAAATAACACCATTGGTCAGGCATTGCTTGCCAAAATGTGTGGTAAAAAACGTATCATCGCTGAGACCGGTGCAGGGCAGCATGGCGTCGCGACGGCAACGATTGCGGCACGCTTAGGACTAGAGTGTATCGTCTATATGGGTGCTGACGATGTCGAGCGTCAAAAGATGAACGTCTATCGTATGCGCTTGCTTGGCGCGACAGTTGTGCCAGTCACTTCTGGCTCACGTACGCTCAAAGACGCAATGAACGAAGCCATGCGTGACTGGGTGACCAATGTGGATAGCACCTATTACATTATCGGTACTGTGGCAGGCCCGCATCCTTATCCGCTGTTGGTTCGTGATTTCCAAGCGATTATCGGTAAAGAAGCACGCATTCAGCATCTAGAAAAAACAGGCAAAATGCCTGATGCCTTGGTTGCGTGTGTTGGCGGTGGCTCAAACGCGATTGGTTTGTTCTTTGACTTCCTAAACGATACTGAAGTTAAGATGTATGGCGTCGAGGCAACAGGCGATGGTATCGAGTCAGGTCGTCATTCAGCACCATTGGCTGCTGGCCGTATCGGTGTGCTACATGGTAACCGTACTTACCTAATGGCAGATGATGATGGTCAGATTCAAGAGACGCATTCTATCTCAGCGGGTCTTGATTATCCTGGTGTCGGCCCAGAGCATAGCTTCCTAAAAGACATGAAGCGTGTTGAGTATGTTGGTTGTACGGATAAAGAGGCGCTAGAAGGCTTCCATGAGGCAACGCGCAAAGAAGGCATCATTCCTGCGCTTGAAACTGCTCATGCCGTCGCTTATGCATTGAAACTGGCGAAAACCATGACACCTGACCAGACGATCGTCGTTAATATGTCAGGTCGCGGTGACAAAGATCTGCATTCAGTGATGAAAGCAGAAGGGATTGAGATGTAGTAAGAATAGAGTGGTTTAGATGGTTGTATAAGAAAGTTTAGCAGCGTATTAACTCGATTAGGTATCATAAATCTCAATACGCTAATTGATAACTATTTTTTAATTATCCATAGTATGCCTTCATGAATTTGAACCGCTTAATACCTAGTAAGCCTAGCCAGTTGGGCAAGTATCCAGACCAAGCGGTGCTAACAGCGCCAGTCACAATAAGTGTGGGTGTGCCTACTGAAAGTGTCAGTTTTTGGCAGAGCTATATTCTCTACTTAATGATGTTTGTAATAATACAAGTTACTATTATTTTATTTTTTATGAGTTGGTGGGCTAGTTTTGAGACAATGAGTCTATATGAATCAATACAAGACATTAAGGTTGTATGGATAATGTGTTGTTTAGGTTTGTTTTTACTATCTTACTGGATATATAGGATCACTAAGAATTCCGCTGTGCCAAATCCATGGATTGCTAAAAAATGGACTTGGAAGCATATCCCCATACTTATAATCGATAAAGACAATATCCAATTGACGTCTCAGTTTTATATAGCTAATAAAAATTTTCAGCACGATAAAGTCATAAATTATGATGACGTTAAAGCATTTTATCTTAACCGAATTCAAGGAAGCACTATTGGTTTTTGGATAGATTACACAGAAATATATAGTAGAAAGATGAAAAACCGAGGGAACAGGGTGCAAGGTCTAATATTTAATAAAAATATTCCACTGTGCGAGAGGTACAATGTTTTAAACGGTCTATACTACATAGAGCAGCGTGAAATTCTAAATATTATGAATACTTTTCATAAGCAAAGAACTGATGATATTAAATATTTGTCGCAGGACAATCCTGATAATTTAATGGATATTGGCTGGTAAGAATACACTTATATAAGCTAAAAATTTATTTAACAAAATTATAAGAGATCACTATGACCCGAATTGAAAGTACCTTTGAAACCTTAAAATCACAAAATAAAAAAGCCCTGATTCCTTATGTTATGGCAGGCGATCCTAATCCGACCACTACGGTAGGTCTGTTGCACGACTTAGTGAAACACGGCGCCGATATGATCGAAGTCGGTTTACCATTCTCTGATCCGATGGCAGATGGCCCAACAGTTGCCTTGGCTGGCGAGCGCGCTTTAGCCGCAGGCACTAGTACTCGTGATGCGCTAAAAATGGTCGAAGAATTTCGTCAGCAAGACACGCAAACACCAATTATTTTAATGGGCTATCTCAATCCAGTTGAAATCATTGGTTATGATAACTTCGTTGCGCTGTGTGAGCAGTCAGGCGTCGATGGCATATTGATGGTTGATTTGCCGCCAGCAGAGGCGGGCAGCTTTACCCAGCATTTGACTGACAACTCGATAAATGAGATTTTCTTATTATCACCGACCACTTTGCCTGAGCGCCGTAAGCAAGTATTAACCCATTGTGGCGGCTATATTTATTACGTTTCGCTAAAAGGCGTCACCGGTTCAGCAACGCTCGATACAAATGATGTAGCGACTCAAGTGCAAGCGATTAAAGCCGAGACCGATTTGCCAGTATGCGTGGGTTTTGGTATTCGTGATGCGGCATCTGCCAAAGCGATTGGTGAGCATGCCGATGGTATTATTGTCGGTAGTGCGTTGGTGCAAAACTTTGCTGATATAGATGCAAGTGATGCGACTGCTGTTGCTGCTGCTCAGCAAAAAATCATGAGTAAAATGGATGAACTACGCGGCGCGTTGGATAGCTTGAGCGCTTAGATTTATATAGTGATTGCCTGATATACCGATCGCTTATAAAAATTATCAGTAGAGTGAGTCGTGGACTTGATTCGCGGAATGAACGTATTTAGCGTCGCTATCCATCCAATATCTATCATTTAACATCTGCCATCAATACTGTATGGGTTTTATGGTCTTAACTTGAGAAATGGTCAATAGCGTAGCCACCTTAATTTACGGTTTATAAAGACTTAGTATTTATGAGCGCTTAGTATTTATGAGCGCTTAGTATTTATAAGCACTTAGTATTTATAAGCACTTAGTATTTATAAACACAAAGTTAAATGACTTTGCTAAATTTAGTTTACGAGTGTAAACTAATATAATTATAATAGTGGTTGTTAAAATAGCATTTATTGATCGTTCTATAGATTGCTTGATATCGATAAGCATAATAGGTATCAATAAGTACAATAGACTGTCATATATGTACCTAAAGATAGATACGTAAAGATAGATACGTAAAGATAGATACGTAAAGATAGATACGTAAAGATAGATACGTAAAGATAGGTACGTAAACGTGTCGCATAACGGCTCATGTTATGCTGGTATTTGACGTTTGGTCTAGACAACCATTAAACTCTCAAGGACAAGGGAATGAGCCAACTTGTCGATAAGCCTTTGATGATGGCAAATAATATGACTGATACAATAACAAAACCTGACATGACTACGCCGAACAATACTGAAAAAACCAATGCCGAGCCGAACGGGAACACCGCTGGGCAATCGTGGTTTAATCGCCCGATACCGGGTATCAAGCAGCAATTGACAGCGCCTTTGACAGCAGTAGAGACTGAGCCGTCAACCAAGTGCAGTAATTGTCATTCGATGATTACTAACACGGCGCTGATTTTTAACTGTTATGTGTGCCCGCACTGCGATCATCATTTACCGATGAGTGCTCGTGAGCGTCTGCATTGGATATTGGATCAAGTAGATGGTGAGCTTGGGCAAGAATTTACGGCAAAAGATCCGCTGAGATTCGTCGATAGTAAGCCATATCCAAAGCGCATGAGTGAAGCGCAAGAAAAAACAGGCGAATCTGAAGCGCTGATTGCTATGTATGGTAAGCTGCGCAATCTTGATGTCGTGGCTTGTGCTTTTGATTTCCGCTTTATGGGTGGCTCGATGGGGTCAGTCGTTGGCGATCGATTTGTACAAGCGGCGGAAAAAGCGCTTGAAGAGAAAAAGCCGTTACTTTGCTTTGCAGCTTCAGGCGGCGCGCGTATGCAAGAAGGACTATTGTCTTTGATGCAAATGGCTCGTACCGCAGCAGCGATTGAACGCTTAAGAATTGCTGGCGTGCCGTATATCGTGGTGCTGACCAACCCTGTTTATGGCGGTGTGACGGCATCGCTCGCGATGCTCGGTGATATTCATCTGGCAGAACCAAAAGCCATGATTGGCTTTGCTGGCAAGCGCGTGATTGAGCAAACAGTTCGTGAGACATTAGAAGAGCCGTTCCAGCGTGCTGAGTTCTTGTTAGAGCATGGCGTGGTCGATGAAGTGGTACATCGTCATCAGCTAATCGATACCATTTATCGCTTGCTAGCGAAATTATGTGGCGTTCCTAATGTTGATGCTTAGCACAGGATAATGAGCATGAGCAGCTGATTCAGTTTATAACTGCTTAGCAGCGTGCTAATATCTCTAAAATATGCAAAACTCTTTAATAGCATTTATCGTTATATGACGGTAAGTGCTATTTTTGGTTTTTAGTTAGCAAATATACAGTCTCTATTTTCATAAAATTAAATATAGGTTTGCGCCATGTCTGATTCTCAAGTTTCTAATTCCACTAGCCCCAATGATAAAGCCAGCATAACGATATGGTTAGATTACATGCAACAGATACACGTATCAGCGATAGATATGGGCTTGTCGCGAGTGTTGCCAGTTGCTGAAGCATTAGGCGTGGTGCAGTCAGCGAAAGACGATGCTTATGTATTTACCGTAGCAGGCACCAATGGTAAAGGCTCGACGACGGCAGTGATTGCACAGATGTGCCTAGCAGCGGGTTACAAGACAGCTCTCTATCAATCACCGCATCTGAGTGCTTTTAACGAGCGTGTACGTATCAATGGCGAAATGGTCAGCGATGAGATACTAATCAACGCTTTTTGCAAAGTAGAAGCGGCGCGATTACAGTGCGCTTTGACGTTGTCGTTTTTTGAGATGACCACATTGGCTGCATTATTGATATTTGCCGAAGCCGACTGTGATGTATGGGTGCTAGAAGTGGGACTCGGTGGTCGCTTAGATGTCGTCAATATTATTGACCCTGATATGGCAGTCATTACCAATATTGGCATCGATCATGTCGATTGGCTTGGTGACAATGTCGAAGATATTGGCCGCGAAAAAGCAGGTATCTTACGCAATGATATGCCTCTGATTTACGGCGCTACCGACATGCCAACCAGTGTGCAGCAGGCTATCGATAAGAATCAGGCGACTTGTTATCAAGTTGGCAAAGACTTCCATTATCGCGAGATCGATGCAATTACTTGGCAATATAGTAATGCTGCTGTTACTCTACAGTTGCCAAGACCAGCACTGTCACTAACCAATACTGCCAATGCCTTATCAGCAGTGCTGGCCAGTTCATTGGCTGTCGATATCGCTGCTATTGAGCAGGCGCTACAGACCGTTAAGCTTGCAGGGCGCTTTGACTATCGAGAGTTAGAGAATCGTCACTGGTTGTTTGATGTGGCACATAATGAGCAAGGCGTTGAGTTTTTATTAGCGCAATTACTACCGCTCTGGCAGCAACATGTGGCGCAGCAAAATAGTGATGAACAAACCAATAGCGCACCTGCAACTATCAAAATGCTCTTTTCTATGCTGGCGGATAAAGATATCGACAAGGTCGTTCAACGTTTGACCGAATCAGGCTTGCCGATTAGCGACTGGTTCATCGCTGAGATTGACTATCCGCGTGCGGCGAGCACCGAGCAGCTGCAACGTATCTTGAGCAACTATGTGGATAGTGCACAAATACATGAATTTAAACGTTTATCAGAAGCGACCGATGCCGTTATAAATGGCAGTCAGGCGCAAGACCTCATTGTCGTTTGTGGTTCGTTCCATACCATTGGTGAGGTATTGGCAGCGTTTGAAGAATGAGAAATTAAGTGAAAATATGACCAGTTTAATGTTAGGGTCTATTGAACATTCAAGTATTAGGACTGCCAGTGCCACATTTGAATGTTCAATAGACCCTTATCTTAACAGCAGCGTGAGAGCAGACAGCATGAAAAATATACTTTATAATCAAAGAGCTTTTGCAAACAAATAGATTTATTATAAGATGCTTTATAAAAGGTATTTTCATAAAAAAGCGTTTTCATAAAAACGTGCTGTTATAAATATGACATAATCTTTGAGAGATGATGGCAGTAACGGGCGGCAGCGGCTAATTATCAAAACTACTTATCAAAACCACTGGTAGGATATTAGCCGATAGGGTTTTAACAATAACCGTGCCGACCAATCAACCTTATTACCAACTAAGAGACGTAAACGGATGAACTTTTCGAGACAAGCCTTATTGGGCATTGGGATGATTATCGGTGGTAGCGTAATGCTATATGCCATGGTGCAACAAATTGGTGACGGTAATAAACCTGAGCCCGTGACCGCGATGGTCGATAAGCCCAGCGCCGAGCAAGCGGCACCGCAGCCACTCACCACTGACATCGACACTGAAAAACGTATCCTAGCGCAAAAGCAAAAAGAACGGGCGGCGCGGGTAGCTGAGCAAGAAAAGCGGGCGCAGCAGTTTTTGACGGAGCAAGAGACTGCGGAGGCGCAAGCCTTGGCAAAATCGCGGGCGGAAAATCAGCAGTATATAGCCAATAGCGCGCCTGCTGCCGAAGATGACAACAGTTCAGCAGCTGCTCAAAATGTGGTTCAACCCTCAAGCGCACAGCCTAGTACCAATAATGAAGCAACTGTCGCTACGAGCGACAATGACAAGCAACAGGCCGCTCAAGCCCAGCAACAAGAAGCCAAAAGACAGGCCGCGCTAAAAGAACAAGCCGCTGCCAAAAAAGAAGCGGAAGCAAAGCGACAGGCTGAAGCCAAACGCCAAGCGGAAGCAAAAAAGCAAGCTGAGGCTCAGACTATGGCTGAGAAAAAGAAACAAGCGGTTGAACAAGCAGCAGAAGCTGCCAAGAATGAACCACCAAAATCGCCTTCTGACTATCAAGTAAAAAGAGGTGATGGGTTGATAAAACTGGCGCGGCAATACAACATGCCTGTAGAAGTCTTAGCACAAGCGAATAATCTTTCGCCATCGACATCGTTACAACTGGGTCAGAGTATTACTATTCCATCGCGTAAGCAGGTAGATCGTTTAGCACGTGAAGCAGCAGCAGCCGAACAGGCTCGTGAAGAGAAGCGTCAAAAAGAAGAGGCGCTCGCCAAGAAGTCGACTGATGCCAAACGTGAAGCGCAGCAGAAACTCAGTGAAGCCCGTAAAGAAGTCAAAGAGACAGACGCTAAAGGTAGCTTTGGGGTACAAGTTGCCCTGGCGAATGACCAAGCCAAAGCCGATGAATTGGCCAAAAAATTCAAGTCAGCAGGCTATCAAGTGAAGACTAGCGCTACCAGTCGTGGCGTCCGAGTCGTCGTCGGTCCTGAACGTGGTAAAGTCGCTGCCTTGGCACTAAAAGACAAAATCAATAGTGATCCCAAGGTAAATACGACGAGCGCTTGGGTACTTTACTGGCGTTAAAATACTAGCGTCCATCTTGCTGTAACTGATCATTATTGCTCAATAATCAACACTCTCTTAATTAGGTTCTTTTTCGTTCTAGCTAATTTTATTCAAACACGACATCTATTGTCGTGTTTTTTGTTTTAGTGTTTGCCCATTGAGGTAGGCTTAGCTACCATGCATACCGTTTATTATTTCTTTCTGTATAACCTGTCAACCTATAAGGGTTGCCCTGTTGTGATAGGCAAATACTGACTTCCTAAAGCTCATAATAGTCACGCTATACCGCCTCTCACGCTCCTACTGTATAAGGTAAAACCATGTCATTTGGCGTTATATTTTTAATGTTGGCCGTTGGATTCTTAGGGCTGATTACGTTACCAAAGCTGTTAGCAAGACGTGAAAGCGCCGAGCCTGATCCAAAGCCAGTACGCGGCGATGAGCTGGCTATTTGGCCATTTGCCCCAATGCCCATTATGACCGATACCGAGGTAATATTTTTTAATAAGTTAAAAAATGCGCTACCAGAATATCATATCTTTGTGCAAGTTCAGCTGTCACGCATCATTGAAGCCAATAGTGATGAGACCTCTGAGCGTAGCTTTTGGTTCAATCGTATTTGCCGTCAAAGTGTGGATTATGTGATCGTTGATGTTGATGCCCAGACCACATTGCTGGCAATCGAGCTGGATGATTGGACGCATAGTAGTAAGGCACGGCAAAAGGCGGACGATAAAAAGGACAAAGCTTTAGCCAGTGCTGGCATTGCTATCGTGCGCTTTCACGCTGAGCGCATGCCAAGCGCAGATATGCTCAGGTACGAGCTGATGCAAGTGATTGAAAATTATTGATAAAGTATCTTTGGCGGACAGTCAAGATTAGTCGCAACAACGGCATTTAATTTTTTGTGTAACATTGCTGTTATATCCGTTTACTTTATAGATAAGTTGTTTAAATAAGAGTATTATTATTTTATTTTAAAGCAAACTTAAGTTTTCTAAACTAAGAGGCGCTTTTTTAAATTAAGGCATTATTTGCTTAATTAGATAAAGATTTTGGTGCTTCTCGTTTTTAAAATCACTCTATAAAGGACTGTGTTATGAAATTTTTTAAATTGAGCGCATTAGCGTTAGCCAGCACGTTAGCGTTAGCAGGCTGTGGTGATGACAACAATAATTCTTCTTCTTCTGGTAATGGTACTAATACGCCAGATGTGCCAGTTAAGCCGCCTGTCGATAATAGTTTGTCTGAGATCGAGCAAGCGAAAGAGATGATTCGTACCGCCAAGCTATTTGTCAGTGACAATAAAGCGGTTACAGATGCTTACGAAGATGTAAGTGATATCCTTACAGAAAAGCAAGATACACGTCTGGGTTATACCTTCGATATCCCAAGTGATCTAAAATACTATATGGAAGAGAATGATATATCACAGCTCACGGCAGCTGATATCTTAGCATTAGCCAATGATGCAAAATTTGAGGTCGCATTAGGCAATATCACTTTAACGCCCGAAAATGGTTTTGTCGCAATGCTAAGTACTGACGGTAAGTTTACCTTGAATGGTACAACCAAAGTAGATGTTGAAGAATACGATTATGTGTATAACCCACAAACAGGTTTGTACGGACCTGTTGTCGTCAATCAAGACAGTTTTAAGGTAGCATTTGATGGCTTTGAAGATGCGTTAAGCTCAAACACCAGTACAGATAACTTTAACGGCAGCTTGGGTTTCAAGAGTATTAACATTGGCACTGGCACTGATATCGTTGCCCTCAGCTCAAATACTAAAGGCGCAACAGTCAGTGGTCAATTCAGTGATAAAGTCATGGTCAATGATGAGTTTGATATCAATGATGCAAATAGAGAAGGCATCACACTAGAAAAGGCGGTCATCAAATTAAGCAGCCTGAAGTTGACGGCTAATGATAGCGTGATTGAAGCAAAAGATTTTGAATTTGCCGCACTGGATGTCAGCAGAAAGCTAGCAGATAACAGTCTGGTGGTTAGAACAATCCCTTATAAGTTTGCTATAACGGGCAAGATGACCAAGCAAAAACCGATGACTGATGTAGAGATTACACTGAACGCGACTGCCAATGACGCTGATATAAAGAAATTTATCATAATCGATGAAGTCGGTGATATCGAAGAAGCCGCCAATAAATACGTAGGTATGGAAATAGTATTGGCGATTAAGGGCAAGGTAACGAAAGAGAGCACAACGACGATTCCACTTGATTTCCAAGCCAATCTTAAACGTACTGCTCGTAATGTTATTGAGCTACAAGGTCTGACTGCTAGCGTAGAGGGTAAGAAGCTATTTGTAACAGGTAAGTCAAGCTTAGATAATAACTATGATGTGGTTAGCACCCAGTTTACCGTTGAGCAAAATAAAGCATCGATCAAGTTAAATGTCGATGCCAATGGTGATTTTATCAAAGATAAAATGGGTAAGCTTGGCGATATCATGGTTAACGGTAAAGACTACGGTGATTTGATGGATAATGATGGCAAAGTTACTGCCAAATTTACTGATGACAGTTTAATTATTCTATAATCAAATCATGTGTCACATCGACTCTCAACCGTTGTTAGTAGCGATTGAGGTATAGCAACAAAAAAAGAGACAGATTACTGTCTCTTTTTTATGCTCTCTAATAAACGTGAGAAATTTATGCCATATAACGTTTCAATTCTCTATGGTTTTTTACCTAAAAGCTTAGCATCGCATTTATACAGCCGTACCAAGTTAATCACTACGCCAGCGATTGCCGCTATGATGATATCCAGCGCTGCGGTTGCTGATAGTGCAGATATACCAGCTGCTGATACGAATTTTTACTTCTACCCCCAAGCGACAGGGTTGCTAGACAGTCAGACCAAACAATCAGACGCACAGATAGAGTGGAGTGTGATGGCAACGGCTCATAGCCCAACACAGCCTATCTCAGCATTTTTAGACGATTGGAGTGCCCCTTTGGACTCGGGTGATCATGCTTATGCCCAAGGTCGGACGTCGCTTGAGATTCGTCCTGCGGGCAGTGCGATTAGCTACGGTCTAGGTTGGCGTTATGATTATTTAATGACGTTTAGCAAAGAGACTGCCGAAGTTTATTGGCAGTATGAAAATAAACAGCCCTCAAGTACCAGTCAAGATTATCCGTTATTTTTGGAAGCCAAGCACAATGAAAGATTCGGTGCTAATATTGGTCTGACGCAGCAGCTCATGCCTAACTGGCAATTGACGACTCGTGCCAATCTCTGGCAAGGACTGCATGCATTAGAAGGTAAGATAGTTGGCGATTTAAGCACCAGAGTGTTGCCAAATAATGAGGTAACAGACATACGAGACAGTTTGGATAAAACCAACGCTTACATCGATTATTACTATGATGAACCGGCTTTAGGGGAGGAAAACCTAGACTGGAACCCCGCGAAACCTTCGGGATATGGTTATTCGCTCGATTTGCAGCTCACAGGTCAGTTGTCTGATAGTACGCAGTTGTCTCTGAGTGGCTACGATATCCTTGGACGTATGCACTGGAAAGACATGCCAAGCACTCGTTATGCATTGGATTATGACGTCAACGGCAGACCTCTCTATACGATTGAAGGGCAGCTTAGCACTGATGATGTCACACAGACATTGCCATGGCGAGTGGAAGGTAGCCTTCAGCATCAGCTAGACAGTCAATGGCAGCTCGGTCTACATGGTCAAGTGAATGACATTCAAGACTTATATCAATTATCCGCAGGCTACCAAACGTCCAACGATGCTTTCCCCATTACGGTGACGGGCTTGATAGAGCCGCAAACGCAAGCATTGGGTCTTGCTGTAGACAGTCGTTATGCTGGCATCAAATTGCTGACCGACAGTCTCGATTCAGAAAAAGCCAAACGCAGTGAGATTAGCTTGTATGGACGCTATGCTTGGTAGCTTCATTGCATTGCATTAATAAAGCAGATGGCTAAAGCGTCAATGTGCATATAATGCGGTGGACGTTACTAAAATTTATCATGCGTTTTGCCGCGCTGTTCAGGATAAATGACGATCGGACTATGACCTTCGAAGTATAGTCCTGTCGTAGGCATAGGCATTGCGTCGTTTGACCAAGCTACCTGCGGCTGTCGTCCATCATAGCAGTCGCGCCTAGTAAACCATTCGATATAATGGGCAGCTCGTAATGCCCTTATATCAAGCGTCGCAAGATTAGTCATATCGGTGTTATCGCACCATTTATGTATAGGAAAGCTTGGCGCTAACCAAGGCGGATAAGTAAAATTACAGGTATTGATTGGCAAAAAGAAGCGTCCTTTAATTATCCCATAACGCTTATCAATTTTAACTTGTCCATGCTTTTCGGTATCTACCCATACGGTACGAAACTGCTTGGTTTGCATATGGGTCATTTTACGCTGTAGATTGTCCTTGGAATTAATCCCAACCCAGTTCTCAGGAGCAAACGGCGCTGATCCCATAAAAAACTTAATGGCCAATTCCCAGTGTTCGGTGAGCTTGTCTTGATGATTGTATAAAATCAAATCTAGCTCACCAGTCGTCTGCTTACCGTTATACAACTGGACGTTACTGGCTAGGGTCTCATACGGATGTAGCTTGCGCGCAAAGCCATCCTCTAGCCAAAATGACAGTAATCCTTCAAAGTGAAAACCCAAGCGATTAGGGCTAGGCCGCTTGAGTAAATAGCGAGTCAGCACCTGATAAGCATTGGTGCTATCAAGTTCTTTTAAACGTGGTTCATACGCCTCAAATTGCGATTGCCAAAAGTTGGCGCTATGTACCTCAACCTCATGCGTATTTTGATGCGACGCGAAGTCCAGCCATTTGGTCAAGACGTTAGGGCAGGCAAGCACATACGCCAAATCACGAACATAAGGTCGTTTGTATGCTTCCCAAGGTGAGTTATATAGCGTGGATAAGGGTTGAGCAATAGGCTCGGACATAGGCTAGACCATCATAATGTTGTAGCATTTACCCTAACTGCTCGCTCTATAAAAGTCTATAGATGACAGGTATCAGCTAGGGTAGTGCTTGATTGTCCGATTACTAAATCATGATATTAATAATATAAAAATTAAGCTGAATATTTGGTGTATTTGATAATAAAGGTATCAGAATAACGATTAAAAACCTTAATACACCAAACGACCATTTTGGTAGTTTGTTGAATATTTTTTGGACTGATGATTTTGTGATGGTTGGAACTTCAGATTTCTCTTAGTGTTCATCTTGCTAGACCAAGTGACTTGGTTGATACGATTTAAATCGTAATTATCCATTATAGTAAACCCAAAAAAGAGCCAACCATTGAAAACAATGATTGGCTTTTCTCTATTACTACTATGTTTGGTCGGAACGGCAGGAAGTAAAGTAAAGGCTGTATGCACTGTAATACATAGGTTTGGTTATTTAATATATTAACGATACCAACAATAATACCAACAATCGTTTTTAATAATGACCTTTTTTGGCTGTTTACTGCTTCACTTACTATTATTTTGTAATTATTTTCACTGTTTGCCGTTTCAACATTTCTCAACACGGTAGGGCGGTGTAATTGTTCACAGCTTCACCAGTAGTGACCGCTGCCTAAGTGATTTTTGTGCGTCCGCAATTCGCACTTACTCCTTCTTAATGGCTATTATTTCCTCCATTCTTTCAGCTCAATCCTCTTTTCTGATTTTGCCCTATCTGCTTTTTCTTCTGCATTGGATTTTGCCCAAGCTGCACGTGCTTTTGCGTACGCTTCTGCTCTAGCTGCTTTTTCTTTTGTCATATCTTTTGTTATATCTTTTATCATATCTTCTACAGTTGCTTCTGCTTCTGCTTTAATTGCTTCTGCACTAGGTTTTGCGCTGGCTTCTTGTGCAATAGCATATCTATTATTGGCATTTGCTACTCCAAAAGTAAAAGCCGTTAAAATTATTACACCTGATAGGAATGTTAATAATTGGTTTAATACTCTCATAATACCTATTACCTTAAAGTTGGTTCAAACACGATCACTATATAATCTATCTAAATCATTAGGCAAGTTTAAAAGTTAAGCATTTTACGATGTGCCCCTAATAATCTATCCATCAGGTTCATATATTCACAAATTATCTTATTGTACGTGGTTCGGTGCATTCTTTTGGGTCGTTCACGCATGCCATGAGCAATCCCTGCTTACCATCACTGCCTATTGCTCTGTCAGGTAATATGTATTGTTTCTCATGCCAGCCTAGTTTATCCACGCATAACGCCCGTATAACGCACCCATAATTGCAGCCCGTTACCGTCACTGTGCTTATCAGGTCGTTTTGTGTCAATAGCAGTGGGGCTAGGCTGTAGCTTATTAATACCTGTGTGGGTTAGGGGCATGGGGTCATCCTTTGTTGGTATTGTCGCTGTTGGTACTGCTCGATACCAACAATAATACCAACATTCTATATGGAACGCCATACACCTATAAGACAGTGAAAACCTGAAAAACGCCCAAAATAAAGGGCAGACGGTCAATGACGGTCTGCCCTAAATCTATGTTTGGTCGGAACGGCAGGATTTGAACCTGCGACCACTACACCCCCAGTGTAGTGCGCTACCAGACTGCGCTACGCCCCGAATGACTGACTATTTTACGCAAAATTAGGCATATTGCAAGGGCTATTTATTTTAGCCAAAATCTATGACCCCAATTTACGTATTACAGTCAGCATAACCTATCGGCAAAACCAATTAGCAATTACCCTTAACCCAGTAGCTCTTTTAAGATTTGGTTTACTTGCTGTGGGTTGGCACTACCGCGACTGGCTTTCATGACTTGTCCGACCAGACCGTTAAAGGCCTTTTCTTTACCGCCACGATACTCATCCACCATGGCTTTATTTTTCGCAATGACCTCTTCAACGATGGCTTTAATAGCGCCTGTATCGGTTTCTTGCTTAAGCCCTTTTTCTTCGATGATTTTGTCAGCTGCATCATCAGTATCGCCGGCTTCACGCTCATAGAGCGCGCTAAAGACTTTCTTAGCCAATTTGCCAGATAGTGTATCGTCTTTGATACGCGCTAGCATACCTGCCAATTGCTTGGCGCTGATAGGAGAGTCGATGATGTCTTTGTCGTCGTCTTTATTTAGCGCACCGAGTAGGTCGCCCATGACCCAGTTACCAGCCATTTTGGCATCTTTCTCACCAATCTCAGCGACGACATCTTCGAAGTAATCGGCAAGCTGACGACTACCCGTCAAAATACGGGCATCATATTCTGATAGACCAAGCGCTTCCTCAAAGCGTGCACGACGGGCAACTGGTAGCTCCGGCATTGCCGCACGAATGCTATCGACAGTATGTTGCTCGATACGCACTGGTAGCAGGTCAGGATCAGGGAAGTAGCGATAGTCGTTGGCATCTTCTTTGGTACGCATGGTACGGGTTTCGTCGCGCTCTGGGTCATAGAGCATCGTTGCTTGCACAACTTTACCACCGTCCTCAATGATGTCGATTTGACGCTCGATTTCACGATTGATGGCGCGTTCGATAAAGCGGAACGAGTTTAAGTTTTTGAGCTCAGTACGCGTGCCCAATTCTGCACCCGGCTTACGAATAGAGACGTTACAGTCACAGCGGAATGAACCTTCTGCCATGACCGCGTCTGAGATACCAAGCCACGTGACCAGCTGGTGAATGGCTTTAATATAGGCCAGTGCTTCATGAGCCGAGCGCATATCAGGCTCAGAGACGATTTCGATTAATGGTGTACCAGCACGGTTCAAATCCACGCCCGTCATGCCATCGACGGCATCGTGTACTGACTTACCAGCGTCTTCTTCTAAATGCGCACGGGTGATGCCCATACGTTTTGGATATTCGTTCTTTTCACCTTCATTGACCACGACATCGATATAGCCTTCGCCAACGATAGGATTGGCCATTTGGGTGATTTGATAGCCTTTCGGTAAGTCAGGATAAAAGTAGTTTTTGCGGTCAAAGGTATTAAATAAACCCAGCTCAGCGTTGACGCCGATACCGAATTTTAGCGCACGATCGACCACGCCAGCATTTAGAACTGGTAGGACACCGGGCAAGCCTAAATCTACGATACTGGCTTGGCTGTTTGGCTCATGACCAAAGTCAGTCGGTGCGCTAGAAAATATCTTACTTTCCGTATTGAGCTGGCAGTGGATTTCAATACCGATGACCACTTCATAACCATCGACGAACAGCTCTTTACGAACCTCATGTTCGCGGGCGGCATTATTATCAGTAGTAGTTGCTGTGTTCATTATACCGTCTCCTTCGCGATGGTAGAGTGTTGCAAATGATGGTCGGTGTGCTGCTGGAATAGATGCGCAGTGGCCAACAGCTTGCTTTCTTGCCAATATTGACCTATTAATTGTAAGCCAACAGGCAAGCCTTCAGACGTCAGACCAACAGGCTGACTGAGCGCTGGTAGACCGGCTAAGTTAACACCGATGGTATAGACATCGCCCAAATACATCGTTGCAGGGTCAAGATCTTCAGCGAGCTTATAAGCAGCGGTTGGTGCCGTTGGGCTGGCGATGACATCACAGTTGGCAAAGGCGTCTTCGAAGTCTTTGACGATTAAGCGACGTATTTTTTGTGCTTTAGTATAATAAGCATCAAAATAACCAGCAGATAGCGCGTAAGTACCGGTCAAGATACGGCGCTGTACTTCAGGGCCAAAGCCTTCAGAGCGTGAGCGCGTATACAGATCGATGAGATCGGTTGGGTTTTCACAGCGATAGCCAAAACGTACACCATCGAAGCGTGACAGGTTTGAAGAGGCTTCAGCAGGGGCGAGCATATAATAAGTCGCCAGCGTGATATCAGGGTCAGTGATATTCACTTCCACAATCGTTGCGCCCAACTCTTCATATTTCTTTAGCGCAGCACGTACGGTGGTTTCTACTTCAGCGTCAAGCCCTTTGCTAAAGTATTCTTTAGCGACACCAATGCGTAGACCAGCAAATGGCTTATCACCAGCAGCAGCTTCTGCGTCATTAAGGTCTTGCACGTAGTTCGGCATATCATGCTTGATAGAAGTTGCATCGCGTGGATCGTGACCAATCATTGGTTGTAATAGATAGGCACAATCTTTAGCGCTACGACCCATGCTACCAGCTTGGTCAAGGCTTGAAGCATAGGCAATCATACCGAAGCGTGACACTCGGCCATAAGTAGGTTTGATACCCGTTAAGCCGCAGAATGAAGCAGGCTGACGAATAGAGCCACCCGTATCACTACCGGTTGCGACAGGGACGAAGCCAGCGGCAACAGCGGCAGCACTACCACCCGATGAGCCACCAGGGACATGGTTAAGGTTCCAAGGGTTGTGCACCGCGCCATAATATGAGCTCTCATTATCCGAGCCCATCGCAAACTCATCCATATTGAGCTTGCCCAAGCTAATCATCCCCGCTTTATCGATGTTTGACACGATAGTGGCGTCATAAGGTGAGACAAAGTTATGTAGCATCTTTGAACCACAAGTGGTCAGCACCCCTTGGGTACAAAAGATATCTTTGTGCGCCATCGGTACACCAAGCAGAGGACGCTTGTCGCCTTGAGCACGCATCTCGTCAGCTGCTTGCGCCTGTGCGCGGGCAGTTTCAGAAGTATTAGTGATAAAGCTGTTGATCTTGCTATCTAAGGCGTTGATGCGCTTGATATAGTGTTCGGTTAATTCCGCGCTGCTAAATTGTTTGTCTTGCAAGCCCGTAATAAGCTGCTGGGTACTCAATAGATGAAGTTCAGACATAAGGTGTCGTCCGTCAAAATGTTAATAGCATTAAATAGAATAAAATAAAGGCAGAAGTAAATAGAATAAATTATTCAATCACTTGTGGTACCAGATACAAGCCGTCTTCAACAGCGGGGGCGACCGATTGGTTGCGCGCGCGGTTGATATCGTGTTTGGCGATATCGGCACGTAAGTCTTGGCAAACTTCATGAATATTTGATAGTGGTTTGACATCAGTCGTATCAACGTTGCTAAGAGTATGCATCAGCTTTAAGACTTTACTGATTTCATCGGCATAGCTATTGGCTGTCGTCTCATCGACACCTAAGCGCGCAAGGCTGGCAACTTCTAGGATTTCTTCACGGCTGACGTTGCTGTCAGACGTTGCTGGTTGCTGTGACATAGTTTCTCCAGTGCAGGACAGTTTTTGTTATAGTCAGAGCACTTTTAAACCGCTAGGGTGTTACCCGCCCTAGATGTACTCAATGTACTATCTGCGGTCGGTCGCCTTGTAGCGATTCTAAAATTCCTTGACTATAGAGTAAATAGGTTCAAAAGTAGCGGTTAAAACGAGCGATTAATAAAGCCGCTAGTAATACCAATTATTAAAATAAAATAGCTATGAAAAGTAACGGTTATAACTAGCTACTAACATTGGTTACTGAAATTGGTTACTAAAACAAGAGTGTGATTATGAGCTTATTATAAAGCATCTGACCCAAGTTTACAGAGCTTGACGCTTGATTGCTGCACAATCTCAACCAAGTCGCGGGCATTTGTACAGACAGCATGATGATAGCCCAGACAATCATGGTAAAATTGACCGTATAGTTATGCAATCATTGGCAATCGCTCACCCGTTACAGTCAGAAATACGTTACAGTAGGCACTCGCTGCTGAGCAAAATTACTATATGCCTGTCGAGCCTTGTTATTGAATTAAATGGTGTTTCATTAAATGCACAGCTATGTGCCGCTATTTCAAACTTTGTAACAACTTTTAGCGTTTAAGACTAAAATCCTGACTTACTGATGCAAATATCTGTGTTTTTTTTGAGCTAAATCGGTATAATTTAGCTCAGTTTTGTCATTGCATCATTATTGCTTAGGTTTGACTTGTCGCGATACCTCACTTTCGCCGTAAGTAATGTCTAACGACGACCTGCTCAACACTGACGAGTAACCCCTCAGTCAATCTCATTCGCCTTATTTGTAAAGCGCTGGATATATTAGTCATGAACCTGTTTGGATTTTTATCAAATAATATCGCAATCGACCTTGGTACTGCGAACACTCTTATTTTCATTCCTGGTAAAGGCGTGGTGCTCGATGAGCCTACGGTGGTCGCGCTACGAAGCAATCGTACCCATAACCCTACCGTCGCTGCAGTTGGCCTCGATGCCAAGCAGATGCTGGGTCGTACCCCTGCCAATATCACGGCGATTCGCCCGCTAAAAGACGGCGTGATTGCTGACTTTGAAGTGACCCAAAAAATGCTTAAGCACTTTATCGGCAAGGTAAAGGCGAAGCGTTTTATGGCACAGCCTAACGTCGTGGTTTGTGTGCCTTGCAAATCAACCCTCGTTGAGCGCAAAGCCATCCGTGAAGCGGTATCATCAGCGGGCGCGAGCAAAGTGCTCTTGCTAGAAGAGCCGATGGCAGCTGCGATTGGTGCCGGCATGCCAGTGCACGAAGCGAGTGGCTCAATGGTGGTTGATATCGGTGGTGGTACGACTGAGATCGCCGTTATTGCGCTATCAGGCTGCGTTTATGCTGAGTCGATTCGTATCGGTGGCGACATATTTGATGAAGCCATTATCACTCACGTACGCCGTACGCATGGTTGTGTGATTGGTGAAACGACGGCTGAACGTATCAAGCAAGAAGTAGGCTCAGCGCTGAACGAAGACAGCCAGCTAGAAGTTGAAGTACGCGGACGTAGCATGGCAGAAGGCGTACCCAAAACCTTTACTGTCAATTCAGAAGAAGTGCAAAAAGCCCTGAGCGATCCACTAAGCGGTATCGTTAGCGCGGTAAAAGCAGCACTTGAGCAAACACCACCTGAGCTATCATCAGATATTGCTGAGCGTGGTATTGTTTTGACTGGTGGCGGTGCGCTATTGCGTGATTTAGACAAACTTATTTCAAGAGAAACTGGTTTGCCAGTGACGGTCGCTGAAGACCCATTGACTTGTGTCAGTCGTGGTGGTGGTATCGCTCTCGACTTTATCAATAATAAAAGCTTAAACATGATTTTTGTTTAAACAGTTTTTATTGTTGATGTTCGTTGTTGATTGTGTCGATATTACTTTTCACTGACTATATTGATGTTCCAATGACCATTAAAACTAGCAGTGAACAGTCGCTGCAACGATAAAAGTAAAAAACGATAAATTAAAGGTAGCCAGTTGTGCTGCCTTTAATCGCATTAATGAATGCCAGCTACAAGCATTGTCCGTAAATGCTGATAACAATGTGATTGTTATCACTAGCGCTGGCTACTGCTCACATTAGAAACCCTTAATTAGATGACTTATGACGCCAAGTATTTTTGCACGCCAGCCACTTGCACTTCGTAAGGCTGCTATTGTATTGATAGTAGCGTTAATACTGATGTGGTTCGATAGCAAAAATCCAGAATGGTTCAATCCAGTGCGCAACACCAGCCACGCCGCTATGCAGCCTATCTATGAGTTGTCCTTATTGCCCAGCTATGCCAAACATTGGGCAAGTGGCAGCTTACAATCAAAAGAAGCGCTACGCCGCGAAAACATGCAGTTAAAGTCACAATTGATCCACGCGCAAGCCAAGCTTCAGCAGCAAGACTATATCTTGGCACAAAATGCGCGCTTACAGGGTATCTTGTCGACCACCAAGCCTGAACAGTTTGAGCTAAATTTGGCACAGGTTATCGGTACCGACACCAACTTACTCCGCCAAATCGTCGTGCTTAATAAAGGTGCGCAAGATGGCGTGCAAGTCGGACAGACAGTCATCGACGAAGACGGTATATTGGGACAGATTATCAATGTCTATCCCAATACCAGTCGCTTACTGCTCATTACTGATGAGCAGCAATCGGTAGCGGTCACGGTCAAGCGTACGGGTCAGCGGGCGATTGTGACCGGTCAAGGCATACCCACCTCGTTAAGTCTTAATTATGTATTCAAAACCTCAGACGTGCGCGTGGGTGACGAGCTGGTTTCTTCAGGTCTAGGCGGGCGTATTCCAGCAGGCTATCGAGTTGGTCGTATCGCTCATATCAAAGATACCCAAGCTGATAATTTTAGAAGTATTGAAGTCACGCCAGCAGCCAACTTTATCGATAATGCGTACGTATTAGTGCTACAAGACAAACTAATAGGCAAAAACAACCTCGGTACTAATGGCAATGGCAGCTGACACTCACATCATACCTAGTGAGCCATTTATGCACTTAGCCACTTGGCCTTGCTGTACCAATAGCATCATGTATACCCATACCTTTTTAGCCCTATTCTCTGCTAAATAGCCGCCGCCAAACATTCCTAAAGGTAAGTATCCATGGCGTATTCTGACTCTAAGCACCCAATTGGGCTCTTGCTCTTTGCCATTGTTGCAAGCTTCATCGTTGCCTCATCGCTCAATGTCTATCCATTAAGTCCTAGTATGGCTACCTTGCGTCCCATGGTAATGATCATGGTGCTGATTTTTTGGTTGCTGTTTCAACCGCGTTACGTTGGTATCTTTACCGCGTTTACTATTGGTTTAGTCGCAGATCTCTTGATGGACACCCATTTAGGTCAGCAAGCCTTTGCGGCGGTCATGGTGGCACTGGTCATCAAAATCAGTAGTATCTATGTCAGACAATTAAATACTGTCAATGCATGGCTTATCGCCTCATTAAGCTTGCTACTGTTTCAGCTGAGCTTGTGGATGCTACAGATGTTTATTCAAGATATCTTTGTGGCGCAGTCCGCCTTGTCTTTATTGATGAGCATAGTCAGCTGGCCGCTAGTGCTATTAGCGTTACGCAAATTTGTGCGTTAACCAATTAAGCCTCCATTCGATAATTAGTGTGGAGTGCCTTTCCGTTATGTCTTTATCAGCAAGATGATACAGTCAGTTGAATATAAAAAAGATACAGCATGACTGATATAGATTTTTTGCCGCCTCTGTCTGCGTAGATACAGCAAGCAAGAAAAATTTGTACCAGTCACGCATCATAAGGTTGTGTATCTATTTTATTTAGTATCGACTATAGCAATCATAAAATAAGAGAATAGCGATGGATATTATTTTAGCATCTGGTTCGCCGCGTCGTCGTGAGCTGCTAGCCAAAGCGCAGCTAGATTTTACGATTATGAGCGTCGATATCGATGAAACGCCACAAAGTAATGAGTCGCCTACAGAGTATATCGAGCGCATGGTCGCTACCAAAGCTGCCGCCGCAGTACAACAGCTAAACGACACACTTAAAACGAGCAAGGCCAATCTCGCTGAGCAGCTTATCATTTTGACCTCAGACACCATTGGTGTACTGCCAGATGGTCAGACGGTACTGGTAAAACCAACTGACCGTGAGCACGCCTATCGCATGTGGCAGCAAATGTCAGATAATACCCATGAAGTATGGACAGCGGTACAAGCTACTCACGTATCTCGTGTGCCTTTAGCTTCCAAGGGTGCCAATACAGCAGACCATGAGACAGTATTCCAAATCATCAAACAACAGCAAATCACCGAGCGCACAGCAGTCACCTTTATCCCGCTGACGATGGAGATGATGAGCCGTTATTGGGAAAGTGGCGAACCTGCTGATAAAGCAGGTGGCTATGGTATTCAAGGGTTGGGCGCGGCTTGGGTGAGCCGTATTAACGGCAGCTATACCAATGTCGTGGGCTTGCCACTGCCGCAAACGCTGGCATTGATTAAAAATATCACCGAGAGTGGCATTCATTAGATAGTCAGAAGGGCAGGGACAATTTTATTAATACGCTACAAGCCCTTAACTGCTTGTCTGCACATAACGACACGCTAGGGTAATGGGCAAGAGCAAGTCGCATTTGTTACACTATGAAGCCAGTAGGCGATGAACGCCCAATAAGAAAGCTGAAAGATAAGAGAAAAAATTATGTCCGAAGAGCTGCTGATTAATATTAGTCCAATGGAGTCACGTGTCGCCGTGTTAGACAACGGTGTCCTAGGCGAAATCTATATTGAGCGCCATCATAAATTGGGTCTGGTCGGCAATATCTATTTGGGTACCGTCGTGCGTGTCCTGCCGGGTATGCAAGCGGCCTTTGTCGATATCGGTCAGTCACGGACAGCGTTTTTACACGTCAATGATATGCAGCGTGAACCGCGTCCAGTCGCCGAAAATAAGAATAAGACAGATGAAGAGCGCAATAAGAACCCTGATACCGGTACAGACAACACTGTGGTAGAAAATGGCATTGATGGCCTAGAAGTCAGCCCACCAGTGGTCAGTGTGCAAAGTGCTGATGTCTCTCCTGTCTCTAAAACCCTTATCCAACACCGCTTGCACGAAAGCCAACGTATCTTGGTACAAGTGACCAAAGACCAGCTGGGTAGTAAGGGCGCACGCTTAACCACCAATGTTTCTCTGCCATCACGCTATCTTGTGTATCTGCCATCGAGCGATCATATCGGTATCTCGCAGCGTATCGATGGCGAAGAAGAGCGCAACCGTCTCAAGACTGAGCTGAATAGTTTGATGCAAACCGTCAACCTAAAAGGTGGGCTGATTGCCCGTACGGCTGCCGAGCGCGTGCCTGTCGATAAGCTGGAAGAAGACATTTATTATTTATTACAGCTTTGGCGGACTATCTGCGCGCGGCGTCAAGAGATCAACCATCATCAAAGCTCAGAGCTTATTTACCAAGAGCTGGCTCTGCCACTACGCTCGATTCGTGACTTGGTACATACCGATACTGAAAAGGTCATTATCGATAATGCACAAATCTATGAGCAGGTCAGGCATTTCGCCAAAGAGTTCGTGCCTTTCGTTTACGATAGGATCGTGCATTATACCGCTGAGCAATCCTTATTTGACGTCCATCGTGTTGAAGACGATTTACGAGATGCCTTAAAACGTCGCGTTGATTTAAAGTCAGGTGGTTATCTGATTATTGATCAGACCGAAGCGATGACCACGATTGATGTTAATACGGGCTCTTTTGTTGGGGGACGTTCATTAGAAGATACCGTGTATAAGACCAACTTAGAAGCCACGCATGCCATCGCTCGGCAGCTGCGTTTGCGCAATCTGGGCGGCATTATTATCTTAGACTTTATTGATATGCTGGAGCAGCAGCATAAAGATGACGTGCTGGAGAGTTTACAGTCACAACTGGCACAAGACTATGCCAAGACTAAGATTACTCAGGTTAGTGAGCTTGGCTTGGTAGAGATGACCCGTAAGCGTACCCGTGAATCATTAGGGCAGCAACTGTGTGAGCCGTGTTCAACCTGTCAAGGGCGTGGCTTTGTCAAAACTGCTGAGACCGTTTGCTTTGAGATATTCCGCGAAATCATGCGCTGCGCGCGCACCTATAATTCACCGAAGAAGTTTACAGTAGTTGCTCATGCCGCAGTCATTGATTTACTACTCACTTCAGAGTCGGACACGGTGGCGGATTTAGAGTATCTGTTAGGTAGAGTTATTACTTTTGATGTAGAAAACCTCTATACACAAGAGCAGTACGATATTGTTTTAGACTGATAATTTGTACATCAGTAGGGGATTTAACACCTATTATTGAGTATGAATGGTGTTGTTTATAAAGCGTAATATCTTTAAATGCCGTGGATATTGCTCTTGCAATGAACGAAATACTATGTATAATATACACCACTGAATTATATATGCGCAGCCAATAATAAAGCTGGCGCTATGACAGCTAGAGCATCGTTTCTAGCACTATTTCATTATGCCTTTGCTGACATCCTATTATGGAAGGGTCGGCGGGGCTTTAAACTATTTTACTTTTGGCATGCTATAAGTTCGGATAAAGAACTCATTCTGGTTAAGAACAGAAGGCCGCTTTAAGTGAATATTTAACCAAACGGCTTTTGGTCATATCTTTGCAAAGCAAGAATGACGAAAGCACATATTAGGAGCTTGCTGGCATGGCTAACCAGAGAATCCGTATCCGTCTTAAGTCTTTTGATCATCGTCTGATTGATCAATCTGCACAAGAGATTGTTGATACTGCAAAGCGCACCGGTGCGCAAGTTTGTGGTCCTGTACCGTTGCCGACTCGCATTGAGCGCTTCAACGTTCTAACCTCACCACACGTTAACAAAGACGCTCGTGATCAGTACGAAATCCGTACTCATAAGCGTATGGTTGATATCGTTCAACCTACTGACAAAACTGTGGATGCGCTAATGAAGTTAGATTTAGCGGCGGGTGTTGACGTTCAAATTGCTTTGGGTTAATGCACACTACACACCCAACCCATTAATATAAGATATAAAGAGGTCTAAAATGGCGATCGGTTTAGTCGGTAAAAAATGCGGCATGACCCGTGTCTTCACTGAAACAGGCGCATCTATCCCTGTAACAGTGGTTGAGGTCAATGCAAACCGCATTACTCAAGTAAAAAATACTGATGTAGATGGCTATCAAGCCATCCAAATCACCACAGGTACCCGTCGTGACAGCCGCGTAACCGCTGCACAAAAAGGTCACTTCGCTAAAGCTGGTGTTGCAGCTGGTCGTGGTGTTTGGGAATTTCGTGCCAATGACAGCGATCTTGAAGGTCGTGAGATTGGCGGTGAGATCCTAGCTGACTTGTTCGAACAAGGTCAGATGGTTGATGTCACAGGACAGAGTAAAGGTAAAGGCTTTCAAGGCGGCGTAAAGCGTCACAACTTTAGCATGCAAGATGCCACTCACGGTAACTCAGTATCACATCGTGCTATCGGTTCAACTGGTCAAAACCAGTCACCAGGTAAAGTCTTCAAAGGCAAAAAAATGCCAGGTCAGATGGGTAACAAACGCGTTACCGTTCAAGGCCTAGAAGTGATATCGGTTGATGTTGAAAATGGGTTAATTGTCATCAAGGGTGCTATCCCTGGTGCCACCGGTGGCGATGTCATCGTACGTCCGTCAGTCAAAGCCTAAGCAAGGGGATTAACGTGGATTTAAAAACAGTTACAGGTGCGGCGGTTGAGCTTTCTGATACGGCTTTTGGTCGTGAATTCAACGAAGCATTAGTGCATCAAGTCGTCACCGCATATCTTGCTGGTGCTCGCCAGGGTACACGTGCACAAAAAACCCGTGCCGAAGTTTCTGGCGGTGGCATCAAGCCATGGCGCCAAAAAGGTACTGGTCGCGCTCGTGCAGGCTCTATTCGTAGCCCTATCTGGCGTGGGGGCGGTCGTGCATTTGCGGCCAAACCACAAGATTGGTCACAGAAAGTTAACCGTAAGATGTATCGCGGTGCTATGCAGTGTATCCTAGCCGAATTGATTCGCCAAGAGCGTCTGATTTTGGTTGAAGAGTTGAGCGTTTCTGGGCCTAAGACCAAAGAGCTTATCGCCAAGTTAAATGATTTGGGCGCACCTCGTGCACTAATCGTTACCAAAGACGTTGACGAAAACTTATACTTAGCCGCTCGCAACATTCCACACGTCAATGTACTTGGTACAAACGAAGTGGACCCAGTGAGTTTGATCGCTTTTGATAAAGTGATCATGTCAGTTGAAGCTGCGAAACAATTTGAGGAAGCACTAGCATGAATAACGCAAGACTTTATCAGATCCTAAGAGGACCTGTATTCTCAGAGAAATCTCAAATGCTTGGCGACTCATTTGGTGTGCAAGTATTTAAAATTGACTCTAACGCTACTAAGCTTGAAGTTAAAAAAGCAGTTGAGATGATGTTTGAAGGTGTTGAAGTTTTAAAAGTAAACACTTTGAACGTTAAAGGTAAGACAAAGCGTTTTGGTAAAAGCATCGGCCGTCGTAATGACTACAAAAAAGCCTATGTTACCTTAAAAGCTGGTCAAGATGTACAAATGGCTGATGCTGGTGAAGAGGTCGCGAATACGACTGCTTCTACTAGTGAAACAGCGAATAACGAATAAGGATTACACTCATGCCTATCGTAAGAGCAAAGCCAACATCACCAGGCCGTCGTTTTGTTGAAAAAGTGGTGCATCCACACCTTTATAAAGGTCGTCCTTATGCAGCGCTTCTCGAATCAAAAAGTAAGTCAGGTGGTCGTAACAATAATGGTCGCATAACGACTCGTCACATCGGTGGTGGTCATAAGCAACATTATCGTATTATCGATTTTAAACGCACCAAAGACAATATCCCAGCTACTGTAGAGCGTATTGAATACGATCCTAACCGTACTGCACATATTGCCTTACTTAAGTATGCTGATGGTGAGCGTCGCTATATCATTGCTGCTAAAAAACAAGCAGTTGGTGATACCGTGATGTCAGGTGAAACTTCACCTATCCGTCCAGGTAACTGTTTACCGTTGAAAAACATCCCATTGGGTACTGTGATTCACAATATCGAGCTTAAAATCGGTAAAGGTGCACAGATGGCTCGTTCTGCGGGTGCTAGTGTTCAATTACTAGGTCGTGACGGTATTTATGCTATTCTACGTATGCGTTCTGGCGAAACTCGCCGCGTTCATGTGAATTGCCGTGCTGTTATTGGTGAAGTATCGAACACTGAAAACAACTTGAAATCACTTGGTAAAGCCGGTGCTTCACGTTGGCGCGGTATTCGTCCTTCTGTTCGTGGTGTCGCTATGAACCCGGTTGATCACCCACACGGTGGTGGTGAAGGTCGTAACAAAGGTCGCCATCCAACCAGCCCTTGGGGTCAGAAGTCTAAAGGACTTAAAACGCGTCATAATAAGCGTACTGACAACATGATCATCCGCCGTCGCGCCAAGAAGAAATAAAGGAAGAATTTCATGCCTCGTTCATTGAAAAAAGGTCCATTCATAGACGCGCACTTGTTTGCTAAAGTTGAGAATGCATTAGACACCAACTCACGCAAGCCAATTAAGACTTGGTCGCGCCGCTCGATGATTCTGCCACAAATGGTTGGCCTAACTTTATCTGTTCACAACGGCCGTACTCATGTACCGGTTATCGTGAGCGAACAGATGGTTGGTCATAAACTAGGTGAATTTGCCCCGACTCGTACGTATCGTGGTCATGGCATTGACAGAAAAGCTAAGAAATAAGGTGCTTACCATGGAAGTAACTGCAAAATTACGCGGTGCCGCCATATCGGCACAAAAAGTTAGACTCGTTGCTGATGAAGTTCGTGGCAAATCTATCGAGCGTGCTTTGGATATCCTAACGTATAGTAATAAAAAAGGTGCTGTGTTTGTTAAGAAATGTCTTAACTCAGCCATCGCCAATGCCGAAAACAACAACGGTTTAGACATTGATACGCTTAAAGTATCAACTATATACGTTGATGAAGGCATTACGCTAAAACGTATCCTACCACGTGCTAAAGGTCGCGCTGATCGTATCAGTAAGCGTACCTGTCACATCACTATAAAGGTAGGAGAATAAGTTATGGGTCAAAAAGTACATCCAATCGGAATTCGTCTTGGTGTTGTCAAAAAGCATAACGCAAACTGGTATGCTAACCCTAAACAATACTCAGAATACCTCATCAACGACATTCAAGTTCGTGAGTATCTACGCAAAAAGCTAGACAACGCTATGATCAGCAACATCATGATCGAGCGTCCTACTGGCGCCGCTAAGATTACCATCGCCACTGCGCGTCCTGGTATTGTTATCGGCAAAAAAGGCGAAGATATCGAAAGACTTCAAAAAGAATTGACCAAAATTATGGGCGTACCTGCTCAGGTCAACATTGAAGAAATCACGTCACCTGATCTTGATGCACGTTTGGTAGCAGATGGTATCGGAAGTCAGCTTGAGCGTCGTGTTATGTTCCGCCGTGCGATGAAACGCGCCGTACAGAACAGCATGCGTTCTGGTGCTAAAGGCATTAAAGTTGAGCTGTCTGGCCGTCTTGGTGGTGCTGAGATTGCTCGTAGTGAATGGTATCGTGAAGGCCGTGTGCCATTACATACACTTCGCGCTGATATTGACTATGCGTCAGTACGTGCAGAAACAACTTACGGCACCATCGGTGTAAAAGTTTGGATCTTCCGCGGAGAAATCCTTGACGGTATGAACAGTGTTTATAATCCGGTCAAAGAAGAGCAGACTCGTGCGCCAAAACGCCGTGGTCGTGGAAACGGAAACCGTCGAAACTCAGACAGAGGTTAAACTATGTTACAGCCAAAACGTACCAAGTTTCGTAAAATGCACAAAGGTCGTAACACTGGGCTAGCTCATCGTGGAAGCACCGTTGCATTCGGACAAATTGGTCTAAAATCATTGACGCGCGGTCGTATGACAGCCCGTCAAATTGAAGCGGCACGTCGTACCATTACTCGTAAGATTAAGCGTGGTGGTAAGATTTGGATTCGTGTATTCCCAGACAAACCAATTACTAATAAACCATTAGAAGTACGTATGGGTAAAGGTAAAGGTCCTGTAGAGTATTGGGTATGCGAAATCAAACCTGGTAAAGTGCTATATGAAATTGAAGGGGTACCAGAAGAGCTTGCACGTGAAGCTTTCACGCTTGCTGCAGCAAAACTGCCCTTTAAAACTACCATTGTTAAGCGGACGATAATGTAATGAAGATCAGTAAATTACGTGATAAATCATTAGAAGAACTGACCCAGTTACTTGATGAAAAGCAACTTGATGCTTTCCGTATTCGTATGGCTAAAGCAACTGGTCAGTTGGGTAATACCCATGAAGTCAGAGGCAATCGTCGCACGATTGCTCAGATTCAGACTTTGATTAACGAGAAACAACGAGGCGACTCATGAGCGATAACAATCAAACAGCTAATGCTAGCGTATTGACAGGAAGAGTTGTCAGCGACAAGATGGACAAGTCCATCACAGTTTTGATTGAACGTCTGGTTCGTCATCCTTTGTATGGCAAGCAGCTTCGTCGTTCTACAAAAATCAAAGCTCATGATGAGAATAACGTTTGCCAACAAGGCGACCTTGTCCGCATCAAAGAAACGCGTCCAATCTCAAAAACTAAGTCTTGGACTTTAGTTGATGTGGTTGAAAAAGTAGAAAAAATCTAAGTAAATTGCATTAAAAGCCAGAAGCTGTTAAAATAGCCGCCTTTTTAAGGATGCTGATTGCGCCGAGCGTATATCACTCACATTAAGAGTAGCAGCGGTTATTTATATTAAAATGCCGACTACTCATACTGTGCTAGCGGCAGCAACTGGTTTTTATTGCTCATACGTGTGGAGTAACGCTATGATTCAGGTTGAGTCAATGCTGGAAGTTGCAGACAATAGCGGTGCAAGGCGAGTTCAGTGCATTAAAGTACTGGGTGGCTCTCATCGTCGTTATGCATCAGTTGGCGACATTATTAAAGTAACGGTTAAAGAAGCCATTCCTCGCGGTCGTGTTAAAAAAGGCGACGTGATGAATGCGGTAGTTGTACGTACCAAAAAAGGCGTTCGTCGTCCTGATGGTTCTGTTCTGCGTTTTGATGACAATGCTGCGGTATTGTTGAACCAAAACAAAGCACCGATTGCAACTCGTATTTTTGGACCGGTAACTCGTGAACTACGTGGTGATCAGTTTATGAAAATTGTATCCCTAGCACCAGAAGTATTGTGAGGTAATCCATGTCAAAATTACGTAAAGGCGATACAGTTATCGTGATTGCTGGTAAAGATAAAGGCAAACAAGGTACTGTACAAGCTGTAAAAAATGATCGTATTAAAGTAGAAGGCATTAATATTGTTACTAAACATCAGAAGCCAAATCAGGCGACTGGCGTTGAAGGTGGCATTCTTAAGCAAGAAGCTTTTCTGCATATTTCAAATGTCGCAATATTAAATGCGCAAACCCAAAAAGCTGATCGTATTACTTATCAGTTCGGCGAAGACGGCAATAAACAACGCGTCTATCGTTCGAACGGTGAAGTAGTGGCGACTGCGTAAGACACTAAGGGTGTAATGGTAATGGCAAGATTAAAATCTTTATATAACGATGAACTAAAGCAGCAAATCAAAGAAGACCTTGGTTTAGCGAACGTGATGCAAGTGCCTAAAATCACTAAAATCACACTTAACATGGGTGTAGGCGGCGCGTCTCAAGACAAGAAATTGCTTGAAGGTGCAGTAGCCGACATGACCGCTATTGCTGGTCAAAAACCTGTGGTCACTAAAGCGCGTAAATCAGTTGCTGGCTTTAAGATTCGTGAAGAATGGCCAATTGGCTGTAAAGTAACGCTACGCGGTGAGCAAATGTACGAATTTTTAGATCGTCTCATTGCCATTGCAATTCCTCGTATTCGTGATTTCCGTGGTTTTTCACCTAAAGCCTTTGACGGACGTGGTAACTACTCATTGGGTATCAAAGAACAAATCGTATTCCCAGAAGTAGACTTTGACAAGATTGATCGTATCCGCGGTATGGATGTAACAATCACCACGTCAGCTCAATCTGATGAAGAAGGTCGCGCGTTGCTTAAAGCATTCGGCTTCCCATTTAAATAAGGTAAAGACGTTATGGCAAAGAAGAGCATGATTAACCGCGAATTGAAGCGCGAAAAAATGGTTGCTAAATATGCTGAAAAGCGTATCAAGCTAAAAGAAACTATCAGTGATATGACTGCAAGTGACGAAACTCGTATGGAAGCGATGCTAGAGCTACAAGCTCTTCCACGTAACTCATCACCAGTACGTCTGCGCAATCGTTGTGCTATCACCGGTCGTCCTCACGGTTACTTCCGCAAGTTTGGCTTATCACGCAATATGCTGCGTGAGCGTGTCATGCAAGGCGATGTGCCTGGTGTTCGTAAAGCAAGCTGGTAAGGAGTAACTATATGAGTATGCAAGATACCGTTGGGGATATGCTAACCCGTATTCGTAACGCACAAATGGCTAACAAAGTATCGGTAGCAATGCCGAGCTCTAAACTACGTAAATCAATTGCTGATTTACTGGTTAGCGAAGGTTATGTAGCGAACGCTGTTGTCACTGAACAAGACAACAATAAAGCCACACTAACTATCGAACTAAAATACTTCGAAGGTAAAGCTGTTATCGAAACGATTCAACGTTTCAGCCGTCCTGGTTTACGCCAGCATCGCGGTAAAGACGCTATCCCTACTGTTAAACAAGGTATGGGTGTTGCTATCGTATCAACCAGTCAAGGTATCATGAGCGATCGTGCTGCACGCGCTGCTGGTATCGGTGGTGAAATCGTTGCATTTGTAGCGTAAGCTACACGACGATAAAGTCTATTTGATGCTTGTTAGACTTCTATCAATTGAGTAATTATAAATTATTTCAAATTGATAGGTGTCTAACGCCATCAATTATGCTAAACTAACACGCTTTTTAGCCTGTTAGTTTTTTCGCTAATAGAAGTAAGTTAATTTTTTAAGGAATATTCCTATGTCTCGTGTGGCTAAAGCCCCAGTAGCACTGCCTAACGGCGTAAGTGTTACTTTGAACGATCGGCAGGTCGAAGTTAAAGGCAAGAACGGCAATTTGTCTTTACGCCTGCATGAATTGGTCGAGCTGAAACAGGAAGATGATGCAATCATTTTCTCACCTACAGTCGATTCAAAAGAAGCCATGATGCACACTGGCACCATGCGCGCTTTGCTTAACAACTATGTTACAGGCGTGAATGAAGGCTTTGAAAGACGTCTTCAACTAATTGGTGTTGGTTATCGTGCTCAAGCTACTGGTAATAAAGTAACGCTAAACGTTGGTTACTCACATCCAGTAGAATATACGCTACCTGAAGGTGTGTCGGCTGAAACCCCAACGCAAACTGAAATTGTTTTGAAATCAAACAATAAACAGCAGCTTGGTCAAGCAGCGGCTAATATCCGCGCTTTCCGTCCACCAGAGCCTTATAAAGGTAAAGGTATTCGTTATAGTGACGAGCATGTGATTCGCAAAGAAGCCAAGAAAAAATAAGGTGAGTTGAAATGTTTGATAAAAAAGCAGCTCGTCTACGTCGAGCAAAGAAAACCCGCGCACATATCCGTCATTTAGGCGCACATCGTCTAACGGTTAACCGTACGCCGAAACATATTTATGCCCAGATTATCTCTCCGAACGGTGGTGAAGTGATTGCTCAGGCATCTACCTTAGACAGCAGCTTGCGTTCAGGCGCGACTGGTAATGCTGATGCAGCGACGTCTGTAGGCCAATTAATCGCAGAACGCGCAAAAGCAGCTGGTATTACTAAAGTTGCCTTTGACCGTAGTGGTTTTAAATATCATGGTCGAGTAAAAGCTTTAGCTGAAGCGGCTCGCGAAAACGGATTGGAGTTTTAATCATGGCTAGAAATGATAAAAATGATAAAAATGAACAGACTGACGGTCTAGTAGAACGCTTAGTTACCGTTGATCGCGTTGCAAAAGTAGTTAAAGGTGGTCGTATTTTCTCTTTCACTGCGTTAACCGTAGTGGGCGATGGCAATGGCCGCGTTGGCTTTGGTCGTGGTAAAGCACGTGAAGTGCCAGCTGCTATTCAAAAAGCACTAGAAGCTGCTAAACGCAATATGATTACTGTTGAGCTCAACGATGCAACTTTGTATCATCCGATCAAAGCACGTCATGGTGCTAGTAAAGTCTACATGCAGCCTGCATCTGAAGGTACTGGCGTAATCGCTGGTGGCGCAATGCGTGCTGTGTTAGAAGTTGCTGGTGTCAAAGATGTTTTGACTAAATGTTATGGTTCTACCAATACTGCTAACGTGGTTCGCGCTACGTTTAACGGTTTACGTGATATGTCAACTCCAGAGAAGATGGCAGCGAAACGTGGTAAATCTGTAGACGAAATCTTGGGTTAACTTAGACTAGGTGAGTTACGATGAAAAAAATGAAAGTCACTCAATTGAAATCGGGTGCCCATCGCCTAAAGAGCCACAAAGCATGCTTGAAAGGATTGGGTTTACGCCGTATTAATCATTCTGTTGTAGTAGAAGATACTCCTTCAACTCGTGGTATGGTCAATCGCGTTAACTACTTGGTAAAAGTGGAGGAAGCGTAATGGGTCTTAGATTAAATGAATTATCACCAGGTGTTGGCGCAAAGAAAACTGCCCAACGTCGTGGTCGTGGTATCGGTTCAGGTCTTGGTAAGACTGGTGGTCGTGGTGTAAAAGGTCAGAAATCTCGTTCAGGTTCTAGCATACGCTCAGGATTTGAAGGTGGTCAAATGCCTTTATATCGCCGTCTACCAAAATTTGGTTTTACCAGTAGAATGGCAATGACGACTGCTGAAGTTCGTCTGTCTGAATTGAACAAAATTGAAGGCGATGTTGTCAGCATTGAAACACTTAAAGCTGCCAACCTTATCCGTCATGATATGAAGCGTGCTCGTGTAATGTTATCAGGCGAAGTGACCAAAGCTTATACCTTTAAAGGTATCAAAGTGACTAAAGGCGCTAAGCAAGCAATCGAAGCTGCTGGTGGTAGCATCGAGGAGTAGTAACGTGTCAAAACAATCAATGTCATCGGCTGGTATACCGCTCAATCCATTTGCTTTTATACGTAAGTATGATGAGCTATGGACGCGTTTATTATTCTTAATCGGCGCATTGATTGTTTATCGTTTAGGGTCACACATTCCGGTACCGGGTATTAACCCCGTTAATTTGGCTGATCTGTTTTCGCGCAACGAAAATACCATTCTGAGCATGTTTAACATGTTCTCAGGTGGTGCGCTAGAGCGTATGTCCATCATGGCACTTGGCATCATGCCATATATCTCTGCATCTATTATCGTACAGATGATGTCTGCAGTGTTGCCATCGCTTGAAGCCCTCAAAAAAGAAGGTGAAGCAGGACGACGCAAGCTAAATAAGTATACCCGTCAAGGGACACTTGCTTTAGCCCTAGTACAGTCATTAGGAATGTGTGCTGGCTTAATCAGCCAAAATCTTACCCTATCTTCTGGTTTGACTTTTTATATTCCAGCCGTGACTTCATTGGTCGCAGGCGCTATGTTCTTGATGTGGCTTGGTGAGCAGATTACAGAGCGTGGTGTAGGTAATGGTATTTCAATGCTGATTTTTGCCAGTATTGTGGCTGGTACGCCAGGTATGATTTCGCAATCTATTGAACAGGTCAATCAAGGTCAAATGAACTTGATTGTGCTCTTTATTTTTGTACTGCTAGGTATCGCGGTTACCGCGGGTATCGTCTATATTGAACGTGCCCAGCGTCGTGTACCAGTAAACTATGCACAGAAGCAACAGCAAGGTCGTAAGATCTATGCGCAGCAGCAATCACATTTGCCGTTGAAGCTTAACATGGCAGGGGTTATCCCAGCCATTTTTGCCAGTTCGCTATTGTTATTTCCAGCAAGTTTAGGGCAGTGGGTTGGTCAATCAACTGATCCTACCTTTGTACAAAAAATATTGCAAAATATGGCATTGGTATTGTCCCCAGGGCAACCGCTATATTTAGTACTGTTCGGTGCAATGATTATTTTCTTCTGTTATTTCTACACGGCTTTGGTATTTAGTCCGCGTGAAGTGGCAGAAAACCTTAAACGTAGTGGTGCGTATATCCCAGGTATTCGCCCAGGACAACAAACTCAGCGTTATCTCGATCATGTATTAAACCGACTGACCTTTATTGGCGCGATGTATATTACGGTTATTTGTTTAATGCCAATGGTCGTCCAGTCATCGTTTGGTGTACCGTTTCAACTTGGTGGTACGTCGCTACTGATTATGGTGGTTGTGGTAATGGACTTCATCTCGCAAATTCAAGCGCATTTGATGACCCATCAATATCATGATCAGACGTTAATTCAATCGCCCACTCAACCTTAAATGAGCGGTACGATATCTCAAAGGAGTATGCTATGAAAGTTCAAGCATCAGTTAAAAAGATTTGTGGTAGCTGTAAAGTTGTACGCCGTAAAGGCCGTGTACATATTATTTGTACAGCAGAACCGCGCCACAAGCAACGTCAAGGTTAATATTTGAGTAGGGTAAAGCAACACGCTCAACCTACTAGTTAAATTAATACTTGAAAAACAACGGCGGATGCGATATCATCCGCCACTTGCCGTAGTTTATGCAAAAACTTTTATAATAGCGTCAATGAACGGACTTGTTCACAAGTCAAAACAGCGATAATAATTATAGAAGCTTTAGTATTGACAGCAAAAAATCTGAAAATTAAAGCCTTATTGATAAATAAAGCTTATTTTTCTTTAATGGAGAGAAATCAATGGCTCGTATTGCCGGCGTAAACATTCCGGATAATAAGCATGCTGTTATTTCATTAACTTACATCTTTGGTGTAGGCCGTACCACTGCTCAGAAAATCTTAGAAGCAGTTGGCATTGCCCCTACTACTAAAGTCAGTCAGTTAGATGATACACAGTTAGATGCTATCCGTGCACAAGTTGCAAATTACATGACGGAAGGTGATCTTCGTCGTGAAGTGTCAATGAATATCAAGCGTTTAGTTGATCTCGGTTGTTACCGTGGCATCCGCCATCGTCGTAACCTACCAGTTAGAGGTCAGAACACCAAAAACAACGCTCGTACTCGTAAGGGTCCGACACGCCCTCTCAAAAGATAATTAACTTAGGAAGCTAAAAGATGGCAAAAGACACTCGCAGTCGCAAAAAGGTGGCTCGTCGTTCAGTATCGGAGGGCATAGCCCATATCCATGCGTCTTTTAATAACACCATTGTTACGATTACCGATCGTCAGGGTAATGCATTGGCTTGGGCCACTTCAGGTGGACAAGGCTTCCGTGGTTCACGTAAATCTACACCATTTGCAGCGCAGGTTGCAGCTGAAGTCGCTGGTAAAGCGGCTCAAGAATATGGTGTTAAGAATATCGACGTTTTGGTCAAAGGACCAGGACCGGGTCGTGAGTCTGCGGTAAGAGCACTAGGTGCATTGGGTTATAAAGTCAACAGCATCTCTGATGTAACCCCAATCCCACACAATGGTTGCCGTGCGCCGAAAAAGCGCCGCGTCTAATATTAAAGACGAAGCTTTTTATCCCAAAAGCTTATAGGAGACATAACAATGGCCCGCTATATTGGACCAAAACTAAAATTATCACGTCGTGAAGGTACGGACTTAGGTCTTAAGTCTGGCGTTAAACCATACGACGTTAAAACTAAGAAAGCTGGTCGTCCACCAGGTCAACATGGTGTAAGCCGTAACAAGACCTCAGAATATGCTCTACAGCTGCGTGAAAAGCAGAAAGTTAAGCGTATCTATGGTGTACTTGAGCGTCAGTTCGCTAACTACTATAAAGAAGCTGCTCGTAAGCGTGGCGCTACAGGTGAAAACCTACTAGCAATGCTTGAGAGTCGTCTAGATAACGTGGTATATCGCATGGGCTTTGGCTCAACGCGCGCTGAAGCACGTCAGCTAGTCAGTCATCGTACTGTTATGGTAAAAAAAGCTGGCCGTGATGAGTTTGTTCGTGTGAACATTCCATCAATTCAGCTACAAGATGGTGATGTCATCGCTATCCAAGAGAAGTCTCGCGAACAACTACGTATCAAAAACGCTATTGAACTGGCGACACAACGTGGTATTCCAGAATGGCTAGATGTTGATCACAGCAAACTACAAGGTACTTTTAAACAAGCACCTGATCGTATTGATCTACCTGCTGAAATCAACGAAAGCTTGATCGTTGAGCTATACTCTAAATAACTGACGTATTAATCAATGTTATAATAATAACATTGATTAAATAGCGTTAATTAAACCAGTTAAATAAATCGAGGTGACATCATGATGCTAAATGCAACTGAGTTTCTAACGCCGAATGCCATTAACGTGGACACGGTTAACGAAACGATTGCGAAAGTCACGCTCGAACCGTTAGAACGCGGCTTTGGGCATACCCTAGGTAATGCCTTACGTCGCATCTTGTTATCTTCATTACCTGGTGCTGCAGTCATTGAAGCTGAGATTGATGGTGTTGACCATGAATACTCAACGCTTGAAGGATTGCAAGAAGACGTGCTTGACCTGCTTTTGAACTTAAAAGGCTTGGCCATCACGCTTCATGACCAAAATGAAGTATCTTTGACCTTGGATAAACAAGGTCCAGGCACTATTACTGCCGCAGACATCGCGTTACCGCATAATGTAGATATTATCAATCCAGAATTGGTATTAGGTACATTAAGCGACCGTGGTCATCTTAAGATGCGTTTGCGTGTAGTAATGGGTCGTGGATATGAGCCAGCAAACCAGCGCCGTGAAGATGGTGATACGAAAGCAATTGGCCGCTTGAAACTTGATGCAAGTTTTAGTCCTGTGCTTCGTGTTGCTTATCAGGTTGAGAACGCACGTGTAGAACAACGTACTGATCTTGATCGTCTTATCATTGAGCTTGAAACTAATGGCACTATAGATCCAGAAGAAGCAATTCGTAAAGCAGCCACTATTTTACAACAACAGATTTCTATCTTTGTTGACCTAGAAGCTGAAGAAGCGCCTGAGCCTGTGAAAGAAAAAGAAGAGGTTGATCCGGTGCTATTACGCCCTGTGGACGATCTTGAACTAACGGTTCGCTCAGCCAACTGCTTGAAAGCTGAAAACATTTACTATATCGGTGATTTGGTACAGCGTTCAGAGACTGAACTACTTAAAACCCCAAATCTTGGTAAGAAATCATTAACGGAAATCAAGGACGTGTTAGCGTCTAAAGATTTGGAGCTTGGTATGCGCCTAGATAACTGGCCACCAGCTGATTTACGTGTTGATGATCGCTTTTCTTATCGTAGCCGTTAAACTTTAAGGATTTTTGACTATGCGCCATCGTAAGAGTGGAGTCAAGCTGGGTCGTACCGGCAGTCATCGTAAGGCAATGTTTCAGAACATGACCAACTCATTATTTGAGCATGAACTGATCAAAACAACTTTACCAAAAGCAAAAGAGTTACGTCGCGTTGCCGAGCCATTAATCACTATGGCTAAAGAAGACAGCGTTGCTAATCGTCGTTTAGCGTTTAGCCGTATGCGTAGCAAAGCTATGGTAGGCAAATTATTTGGCACGTTAGGTCCTCGTTACCAAGCGCGTCCAGGTGGTTATTTGCGTATCGTAAAATGCGGTCACCGTGATGGTGATAATGCGCCAATGGCTTATGTAGAATTGGTTGATCGCGACTAATTTTATACGCTACTCGTAAGATAAAAAAAGCTCCAATTAATTGGAGCTTTTTTTTATGTCTTAAATTTGGTTAATCACATTATTCATTTATTAGAGCAGTAATGAATCGACGTTGGCAGCGCCTTGTCTGATAACTTCAGGTTTGCCGCTAGTCATATCAACGATAGTGGTAAGTTTGGTCGTTTTGATACCAGCATTAATGAGACCATCTATTTGGTTGCCTAACAAATCTTCTATCTCGAATGGATCATCAAGTATGTCATCACGATTCGGTAATATTAATGAGCTGGTTAAAATAGGCTCATCCATGGCTTCTAAAAGCGCTTGAGCGATAGGGTTGCTCGGTACGCGGATACCAATGGTTTTTTTCTTCGCGTGTGCTAACTTCTTCGGCACATCTTTGGTGGCATTTAAAATGAATGTGATAGGGGCAGGGGTGTGTGCCTTGAGCTGTTTGAATTGTACATTGTCTACAGCAGCGTAATTGGCAATCTCACTTAGGTCACGACATAGCAAGGTAAATTGATGCTTTTCATCAAGCGCGCGTATTTGCTTGAGCTTTTCTAGCGCATCTTTGGCACCTAGACGACACCCAAAAGCATAGCTGGTATCGGTTGGATAGATAATCAACTGATCCTTACGCAATAAGTCAGCGGCTTGCTCAATAAGACGTGGCTGCGGATTTTCTGGATGGATATAGAGTACTTGCATAACAATTCCTTATTTTATAATTATGAGTTATAGGCTTTTAGAATGGTCGATCAATTATTTTTATTAAAATATCTTTAGTAATAAATTAAAATTTTATCAACTTAACATACTGTTGAGACTGAAATAGAAACTCTTTATCTAACAGTATAGCCTAAAGCCCATATAAGTTTATTGGCAAGGCGTTACGATGGGTAGGAAATCGTTAACGGATTAGAATTATGCCCGTAAGGGAAGGTATAGAAATTTATAGTGGCTAGGTACTGGTTGATTTATCGTTACAAACTTGCAGTAATATGCACAGTAAAGTTTTAGCATCCCGCGGTAGTGTATGAGGGTCAGTAATATAAGCTTCAACTTGTAGATAAACGTCCCGAGCAAAAGTGCTACCGCTGGTATCGAAGTCGGCAAACAAATTATCTTGAGAGACTTGAAAGCGGCGGCCACAGACAAGAGTGAATAAGCATTCAAGGGCTTGTGGTTTAATCTCTACACGCTCAAACGCTTGCTGCTGAGCGGCCGTACGTCCATCAGGTGCATACCAGTAGCCAAAGTCGCTTAAGCCTCTACGTTCTTTACCAGCGACACACCAATGGCTGCACTCATGCAGCGCACTGGCAAAAAATCCATGCGCGAATTCAATTCGTGCTGGCTGCTGGTCTTGAGCAGGGAAGTATTCTGGTTCACCATCACCGCGAGCTAATATCACTTGCTGTTCGGCAAATAAGGTATTAAATAGATCAATAAGCCAGCTAGTCGCTGCTTGTTCGCTATCTTCTGTAGAGTCAACTCTCTTAGAGATATTTTGCCATTGCACTGCCAACTCTTTTAGGTTTTCGTTTGTCTTATCATTGGGTATGCTAGGTTTTGACGTACTACAACAGGATTTTAACGCTTCATCTTCTAAATTCATCAGACACTGGAGCAGAAGATCTTTGTCAATAGACGACCATAATTCAGAAAAATTAGGATTAGTAGCAGGCGATATCATAAATAAAAGGGTGACCAAATAAGACAAAAGAGAGTACTAGGGCTCTATAGATATAAGCGAGTAATAGGCAATATAAAGATAGATGTAAACTGAGAACTAAAGCGTGTCTTCAATTCACTCGATAGTCATTTAAATGGGTTAAAAATGGTTAAATCTTGCCAAACATCATCAAATAGCTGGTTAATATCCTGATATTATCTGCGCTATTTTTCTTGTTTGACTGCAATTTATCTCATTTTTACCACCATTTCTGAAATGAAGATATGCCCTAGCACTAAAATTAGTACCAAAAATCTTAACATACTAGCGCTAGCGCTATTCGGTGCTTTCCGTTAGTATGGCAGGCAATATTATACACCGTTTTTGATGAATGAGGCCGCGTATGTCAAGCACCCCAGATAGTAAGCCGTCAGTGGTTAACGCTGACAATATACAAACGCCGATATCGACCAGCATGCCCGAACACATCTCCCTCAATAAATGGGAAGACACTGGCTTTGAATGGGAAGGGGAGATAGCCCCTGCTACTTTTGAGCGTCTTTCCGCTATATTGACGACCGAGCATGAACAGGCAAACATTCAGCTTAGTATTAATCTATATCGTCGTAGCAATGTCTTACACCTATCGTTCAAATTAGTAGGTGATGTATGGCTGACTTGTCAGCGTTGCTTGCAGCCGGTAGATATTAATTTGACCGATGATTATGATATCGCTCTACTCGATGATGAGAGCCAAGTGCGTCTAATTAACGAAGAGCAAGATTATCTATTGCTTGATGAAGTGGTCACTGAGCAATCGCCTGAGCGTTTATTGCCTTTGAAGAAACTGATTGAAGATGAGATTTTGCTTAAAACACCCATGGCGCCGAAGCATGATGACTGTGAAATGACTGTTGAGCAGTTTGGTGAAATACCAGAAGAGGAAGAAAATGAGAATCCTTTTGCTGCTTTAGCGTCGTTAAAAGGCAAACTATAAGTGTAAAGTTCTGCATTTAGCGGATTTAGGACACCTTTTATCGGCTTTGTGCAGAAGAGTGGCAAGCAGGGCTTTATTAATCGATGAAACATGCGTATAATGTCCCGTTTATTGCATTCTAGCAACACGTTACTTGCAGATAAAAACTGACTAGGCAAATTGACTATAGATTTTAGACGTAGTTAGCATTTTAATGCACGTGGCAATCTATTTAACTAATGATGCGTAAGACTTAGGTTGTTGTGATTATATAGCCTCTGTCAGTATCGACTAAAGCTGAATTTTAAGCTTATCCCTTTTAAGTATAGGAGCTATATCATGGCTGTTCAAAAAAGTCGTAAAAGCCGTTCTCGTCGTGACATGCGCCGTTCACACCATCGTATGGAAGTGGCTGAGCTGAGCGTAGATGCTACCACCGGTGAAAAACATCGTCGTCATCACATGACTAAAGATGGTTTTTACCGTGGCCGTCAGCTGTTCAAGGTCAGTCAAGACGCTTAATTGATTGACTATTTAATCAGTGATGCAACGATACGATAGTGCTGATGGCACTCTACGATTTTTTGCACTGCTATTATTAGGCAATACATTTTGAGCTAACGAAAGCCAAGTTATTCCGCTACCCTTTATTAGGTGTTGGGATAACTTGGCTTTTTGCTATTAAATTTTTATCCTGTCGTTTTTATAAGTGGTTTTTATAAATTGGTATGCCTAAAAACTATCGAAAGTTAAACGCCAAAAGATATCTTACTTCAACGCCTCATTTTTCCATCAGCTATGATAATAGTAGTGGTCAGTGTATAGTTTACTTATATTGAGCTGTCTGAGTGCTCCAATCAAAAATATAACTCTAGACTGCCTCTAATTCTACAATACTCCCCATTTTCTTTAGGGATGTTTCCAATTACATAAGGAATATTGGTTATGGCCTCTGTACCCGATATGATAAAAAAACAGCCAGCCCGCATTGCGATACTTTTCCCCGGACAAGGCTCACAAGCCCTCGGGATGACCAGCGAGCTTGCTGAAATTTATCCAGAGATTCGTGATACTTTCGCTGAAGCTAGTGCTGCGCTTGGTGAAGACTTATGGGCAATTTGTCAGGATGAAGAAAAGCTCAACCAAACGCAATATACTCAGCCAGCCTTATTGACAGCTAGTATTGCTATTTGGCGCATTCTACAACCAAAATTCAAAAAAGCGCCTTGCTACCTGGCGGGTCATTCTTTAGGTGAGTACAGCGCCCTTTGTGCCGCTGGAGTGATATCGCTTGCTGATGCGGTGAAATTGGTACATACGCGTGGTCAACTAATGCAAGAGGCCGTAGTAGGTATCGATACAGCGATGGCAGCAGTGTTGGGACTAGAAGATCATCGCGTGGAAAACTTGTGTGAGCAGGCAACCGAGCATGTTGATGGGGCGGTTGTTGGCGCGGCAAATTTCAATAGCCCAGGACAGGTTGTGGTTTCAGGAAATGCGGCAGGCGTTACGGCTGTTATTGATAAAGTACAAAATACTGGCAAAAAAGCCATTCCGCTAAAAGTAAGCGTGCCATCGCATTGTGCATTGATGGAACCAGCGAGTAGTGCCTTAGCGGAAGCTTTAGCTGCCATTAAGTTTGATCAAGCGACGATTCCGGTCATTCAAAACCGTCATGCGCGCGTTGAAAGCAGTGCCGTGGGTATCAAGCAGGCATTAACCGAGCAGCTAAGTGAGCCAGTACTGTGGTCGAAAACCATGCAAGAGCTGGCTGATAAACAAATTAATATTTTAATCGAGTGTGGCAGCGGTAATGTACTGAGTAATTTGGCCAAGCGTCAAGCGCAACCGATTACCAGCTATCCTACTGACAAACCCGCCCGTCTTGATAAATTAATGGAGGTATTATCATGAGCCGTACGATCACTCTAGTGACTGGCGCCAGTCGTGGTATTGGCAAGGCCGTCGCCAAACGTTTTGCAAAAGAAGGACATTTTGTTATTGGCACAGCGACCACTGAAAAAGGCGCTGAACTCATTGACGGTTATCTACATGATAGTGGTGGTATTGGCCGTGTGTTAGATGTGCGTGATACCGCACAGGTTGATAAGCTATTTGAAGAGATCGAAAGCGTCTATGGTGCAGTGCAAGTATTGGTCAATAATGCTGGTATTACCCAAGATGGTTTGTTAATGCGTATGAAAGATGAAGATTGGGAAAATGTGATTGATACCAATTTGACATCAGTTTATCGCATGAGTAAACGTGCGGTACGCGGTATGATGAAAGCGCGCCGTGGTCGTATTATTAATATCACCTCTGTGGTCGCACAGATGGGTAATGCGGGTCAATCTAACTATGCTGCTACTAAAGCGGGCGTCGAAGGTTTTAGCCGTACGCTGGCACGTGAGATTGGCTCACGCCAAGTCACGATCAACTGTGTGGCGCCCGGTTTGATTGAGACCGATATGACTGATGAGTTGGATGAGCGCCTACTAAACTCGATGTTAGACGCAGTGCCAATTAGCCGTCTCGGTCAGCCAGAAGACATCGCAGCTGCTGTACATTTCTTAGCCAGTGACGAAGCCAGCTATATCACTGGTGCGGTTATTCCTGTCAACGGCGGCATGTATATGTAGTTTGCTAAACTGCGTTACATACTTATAATAAAAAACTGTGTGAACGAGTGTAAACTATAATAAAGGGTGTTATAATGACGAATACTTTTACGTCAAAGCCCTGTATGATAGCAGGGCTTTACTAGACATTAGACAGAACGTATAACGTGTCATAGAGTACTCAGACGGCAATGCTGATCTGGCAAATTCCATTTTATATACTAGGCGCTAGCGTTTAATTATCACGCTAGCGCAGTTTATTAAAAATAATAGATGATAAAGGAGTAATCTATATGAGTAATGATACCGAGCTAAGAGTAAAAGCGGCAGTAGCTGAGCAACTGGGTATGAACGTTGAAGACATCAATAACGATGCTTCGTTTATGGAAGATTTAGGCGCTGATTCATTGGATCTCGTTGAGTTGGTTATGTCATTCGAAAGCGATTTTGGCATTACTATTCCTGATGAAGATTCAGCTGAATTGACGACGGTTCAAAAAGCAATCGACTACGTACAAGCTCAGCTATAATTCGCTATTCACTTAGCAAGTTTTACAATACCGTTTATCTTGATAGATAGGCGGTTTTTTTATGGCTGTCATTTAGTATAACAAAGCCAATATACCATTAACATAAGCTTGGCTCATTTAACATTACTCAACATACTCTTACTATTCAAATGGAACATCTTTGCTATACTCAGAACGCTAGCAATAGCAATCAGAACGCTAGCAATAGCAAATAATGGTAATAATTAAAAAATTATCGTTAAAATAATAATGAATAAAAATACTTCAAGGAGCAGTTATATGGGTATGTTCAGTTTTGCAAAAGACATCGGTGATAAAATCTTTAACCGTGATGATGCCAAGCATGACGCTAAAGCAGAAACCAAAGCGGATGCCAATACTCCAGTACAAAGCAGTGAGCCTTCAGCGCAATCGGTTGCCAACATTTTGCTGCGTCGCATTCAGCAGCAGAATCTCAATATCAGTAACCTAAAAATTAAATATAATGGTTCGACGGATACTGCCGAAATCAGTGGTAATGCTAAAACTCAGGCTGACCGTGAAAAAGCCATTATCGCTATTGGTAACGTTCAGAACGTCGCTAAAGTGATTGATAATATCGATATCGAAGAGGATGCCCCTGAATCTACGATGTATACCGTAAAATCTGGTGACAGCCTCTCTAAAATTGCTAAAGAAGTTTATGGTTCAGCGGGTGATTATACAAAAATCTTTGAAGCCAATAAGCCTATGCTTTCTGACCCAGACAAAATCTATCCTGGTCAAGTATTGCGTATTCCTAAGCCGTAATGATGCAGTTAAAGCTCCTAATCCATAATGCTTAAGTTTAATTAGCATTAGCATATTTAATAGACATAAAAATGCCTCTTATTAAAGAGGCATTTTTGTGTCTAGCATGAGCAAATTTAGCCCATTTAGAGGTTTATCTATTGAATTAAGGACACGCTCTAGTATTCAATTTCTCAGTTTGTTCGCTAAGTGCCCAATCAATTTGTTCATCCAGCATGTCGTTATGCAAGCCTAACTTCGATCGTAGGTGAGTGACGATTTCTATACTGGGGTTAGCATTGCCAAGTCCAATGGCGATATTGCGCAAAAAGTTCACATAGCCTGTACGCCTGAGGGGACTGCCTTCAGTTTTTTTCATAAACTCTGCTTCTTGCCATTGCCATAGCTCAAGCAAACTGCTGTTATCAAGCTGATGCCGTGGTGTGAAGTCTTCTACGGTTGTAAGGTTGGCGTAGCGATTCCACGGACAAATAAGCTGACAGTCATCACAGCCAAAGACACGGTTGCCAATTGCGCGTCGATATTTGGTATCAATCACCCCATCATGCTCAATCGTTAAATAAGAGATACAGGCAGAAGCATTGAGCTCATAGGGGGCGACAATCGCTTGGGTTGGACAGATGTCAATACAGGCGCTGCAACTGCCGCAGTGCTCTTTTACTGGCTCATCATCTGGCAGCTCAAGACTCATAAACAACTCACCCAGCACAAAGAACGAGCCCGCTTGTTTGTTTAGCAGTAGCGTATGCTTGCCCGTCCAGCCAAGCCCTGCTGCATCTGCAATAGGACGCTCAAAGATAGGGGCAGAGTCACTAAAAGGTCTAAAAATAAATTCCGAGTCAGCCCCAATATCCAGATGCTGCCATTCGGCAAGCATCGCTTCTATCTTTAAAGCCAATTGCTTTAAACGGCTGCGCATGGTTTTATGGTAATCGCGACCTCTGGCATAGCGCGCAATGATACCTTGGTTGGGATGATCGTTATCAGTGACTGCCCGCGGAGTGGGTGTCTGAGTCAGATAATCCATACGCACGCTGATGATGGTTTTTGCCCCTTCTACCAGTTGGGCAGGATGCGCACGTAGGTGGTGATTGTTATGCATAAACTGCAATTGGCCTTCATAACCTTTATCCAGCCACCGTTGCAATTGTTCAATTTGTTGAGTAAATAAAGGATGATGTACGGATAAGAAGCCACAGTCGGCAAATCCTAAAGACTGTGCTTGGGCCTTAATCCATTGCTTTACCTCTGCGGTAGTGGCAAACGTTGGGCTATTATTCACATTAATTTTTTTTTCGGGCGCAGGGTTAGGCTGAGCTGATATCTGCTGAGTTGAAGAGATAGGCAAGTTTGCTTTAGAAGGATTATTCATGTGTGATAGCAGGTGATAGAGTGAATACCGATATGATAAGCCAGTGAGCTAAGAGCGCAAGCATAAAAGCAAATAAACTCACATTTCATATTGATACATACGTCAAAGTGAGCTTTTGCTAAGCTGAGATAAGCGAGTAACCAGCAAGTTTTAATATGATCAAACACCAATAAAAATAATAGAGGACATTATGAAAGCTCAATCTAAAGTATTCTTAGCAGACACAACCAGACCGATAGCGCTCTATAGCAGCGAGCAGGTCTACGCTATGGAGCAAGCTTGGTTTGCAGAGGGTTATGATAGCTTAGGACTGATGAAGCAAGCAGCTTGGCAAATGGCGCAGCATATCGAGCGGCTCTATGAGCAAAAATATCTCCAAGCTCGTGCCTCAGCTGATCATAAAGTTTATCGACGTAATAGTTGTCAGCAACGAGCGAGTATCTGGGTAGGAAAGGGCAACAATGGCGGTGATGGTTGGCTTATTGCCTACTATCTGCAACAGGCAGGCTGGCAAGTACAACTCCTCACAGTCGGTTATACTGCCGATGATCTGGAAACAGACAATCTAATGAATGCCTTTAACAAAGCAGACAAGCACGACGTTGTATCTGATGCTAAGCAAGCGCAACAAATAGCCCTATCTGCCAAGGTGCCTTACCAACGCTTTGAGGATAGTAGGGCCAGTCAAAGTGAGATAAGAGAAACGGACTGGCCAGCTGATATTTATATCGATGCATTGTTTGGTATTGGACTTGACCGTGCACCTGAAGGTGTTTATGAGCAGGCTATTAGCGCCTTTAACAAGATAACGCAACTAAATGATGCTTTGGCAATTTCGGTTGATATCCCGAGTGGCTTAGTGGCTTCTACTGGTCAAGTATTTGAGCGCATCGCCATACAAGCTGATGTGACGTTGTGTTTGATTGCCCGTAAATTCGGCTTACATACCAAAGATGGCATGGACTATAGCGGGAGCGTGATCGATATACCGTTAATACCGACTCAGCTCAGCAACTCAGCCGCCACACTGGTAACTGTGGCTCATGCTTTGAATACTCGTCGACAGAACAGCTACAAAGGTAGCTATGGTCACGTCTTGGTCATTGGTGGTAATCGCATTAATGGCTCACAAGGTATGGGCGGCGCAGCCATTCTATCTGCTAGCAGTGTCATGGCGACCGGTGCTGGCAAAATTACTGTGGCTTGTCACGACGCCTTTCATGGCGCCCTATTAACATCATTACCAGATGCAATGACAATCGATTTGCATGATAAAGAAGGGGTGAGGAAATTAATTAAGGAAGCTAGCGTCGTTACCATTGGTATGGGACTGGGACGTGATGAAAAGGCACAAGCACTTTTCATTCATTATGTTCAGGCTGCCATAACAGAGAAGAAGCCACTGGTCATTGATGCGGACGGCCTTTATCATCTGGCATCGTTACAGATGGAGAGTCAGGAGCACGAACTCATCGCTCAGCTGCGACAACACAGTATAGATCATCAGGTTTGTTTGACACCGCATAGCGGTGAAGCGGCTAGATTGCTTGATAAGAAAGTTAGTATTGTAGAAGATGATCGATTGGCAGCTATAAAACAATGTGCTAACACTTATGGCGGTGATTGGGTGCTAAAGGGCGCAGGTTCATTGGTACTGGAGCAAAGCATATTAGAGCAGAAGGGTTCGCAAGCGCATGTTTATGTTTGCGGCTTGGGTAATGCAGGTATGGCAAGCGCTGGCATGGGCGATGTATTGTCTGGGGTGATTGCTGGGATGTTGGCACAACAAGATCTAGAAGACGAAGCGCGCTGCTTGCACCAAGCGGTTCTGCTACACGGGCTAGCAGGAGACGCTTTGGTGAATGATACTGACCATTACCAGCATAATAGCTCACTACTGATTGGACAGCGCGGGCTACAAGCGCAAGATATGCCAGCAGCCGTTCGTCATGTCATGCAATTGATTACCAATAAAAATTAAGTAGGGTAGTGTGCCGTATTAAATAAAAACTAGGTCGTAGAGCCATTACAATACTGAGTGATGGCTTGTTGCACGCGCTCACGCTTAAGCTCGATTTCGCGACCATCTAAGTATTCACGTTTGCCATCACTATCCATCTCATAGATACGCCCGCCAACGTTTAGATTGGTCAAGTTATTGCGTAGTGATTGGCAACGCTGCGCATTGGCTTGCGCTTCTTGATCCTTGATACGTGCTTCTAGTTGGGCCACCCGCTGTTCTTCTGCACTTTGAGTAGGCGTGTTTTGGTTAGCCTCTGTCTTTCCTGCTAACTGGCCTGCATTATTCTGTCTACCGTCACTACGAAACTCGATGACTTCAATATTTCTGCCCTCTTGCGGCGAGTGCTGGCTGTACTTCACTTCGCCATGCGTACCAATCGATTTATACACTTGGATAGCATGACTGGCATTCATTGACAGCATTATCATACACGCAGTACTGATACTGATAAGCAGCTTGGCAGGGGTATGTATGGTAGACGTGTATGCCATAGTAGCAATCCTCTTAAGGGGTAAAAAATGAAGGTAGACATTTATTTAGGGGCAGTATTTACATCGATAAATAACAATATGAATACAGTAGCGTTTGATTTTAGCAAATAATGCTTATGAATGTACATTATTTAATAACTAATAGTTAGGGGTGGGTTTTAGAAGTTTTTCTTGACAATAGGACTCAAACCATTGAATATAATAGCAGTTGATTGGTCAGTGAGCGGCTTTTATGATATTGCCGTGGCACTTGAGAATGAGAACTACGGGTTACTTATCGGTAGCTTACGTCGTTTTATTTTCTTTGTGATAATGATATGGCAAAAATGATGATCATAGCGATTATTATTAATAACTGTATATGTTGTCTCCGGACTTATCTGTCTACAATGACTAAGATAAACTTATTATTTGAAATACGCTAAGTGTGGATTTTTGCGGTTGTATTGCTTGCATTAAATGCAAGACAATATTCGGTTATGATATTTTTTATTAGCTTATTATAAGATCGGATGATCTTATGAAATAGTATTGGCTATTAGAATTATTTCATGACTTTAGCTATAGCAGCGCCTCTTTTATAAACACTATCGCTCATAAGTAATAAGCCTCTTTTATAGATGCACTCGCATCTTGTCATAGTATATCGATAAACTCCTGTCACAAAACTGACCCCAAATACATTGCTATGTTTGAGTATTCTCTTGCGTTGTACAATGCAATTACTTAAATATAGTGGGCACACATTCTTGATATGGACAAGGATTGGCAATCATTTTTATAAGACTTAAAATAACGCCCAAACGTGGTTGTTTTCTTTTATAAAATAACGCAAATTCTCGCCGCAAAAAAAGGTGATGACAGTGACGCAAACCACGCAAAGTCCGAATATGACGGGACATACCCAAACAGGTAATGCCGCCAAAAATTTTGAAGAAAAGCAACAACGTCTTGCCGAAGGTAGCAAGCAGCCTGTGATGCTATCTGGTGCTGAGATGCTGGTGCAATCGCTGACGGATGAGGGTGTCAAATATATTTTTGGCTATCCAGGCGGCGCAGTGCTGCACATTTATGACGCGTTGTTTCAGCAAGACAACATCGAACATATTTTAGTGCGTCATGAGCAAGCAGCTGGCCATATGGCTGATGCTTATTCGCGAGTGACCGGCAACACAGGTGTCGTGCTGGCCACGTCAGGTCCTGGTGCTACCAATACAGTAACCGCTATTGCCACCGCCTTCATGGACTCAGTGCCGATGGTCGTAATTTCAGGTCAGGTGCCAAGCAGTTTAATCGGTGAAGATGCGTTCCAAGAAACCGATATGATCGGGGTCTCTCGTCCTATCGTGAAGCATAGCTTTCAAGTACGCCATGCTAGCGAAATCCCAATGATTGTCAAAAAAGCCTTTTTTATTGCGCAGTCTGGTCGTCCAGGTCCTGTCGTCATTGACGTACCAAAAGATATGACCGCGCCTAGCGAAAAATATGCCTACGAGTACCCAGATGAGGTGTTTATACGTTCGTACCAGCCTTCAGTGAAAGGGCATGGCGGCCAAATTAAAAAAGCGGTTGAGACCTTATTATCAGCGCAGCGTCCTGTTATCTATGCGGGCGGTGGCGTGATTTGGAGTAAAGCCCACAAAGAGCTGACCGAACTTGCACATCGTCTAAACTTGCCAGTGACCAATACGCTAATGGGTTTGGGAACATTCCCTGGCTCTGATCGTCAGTTCTTGGGCATGCTTGGTATGCATGGTACTTATGAAGCCAACATGAGCATGCATCATGCAGATGTTATTTTGGCAGTGGGTGCGCGTTTTGATGACCGTGTCACTAATAATGTCAAAAAATTCTGCCCGAATGCGACCATCATTCATATCGATATCGATCCAGCTTCTATCTCCAAGACTATTTTTGCCCATATTCCTATCGTTGGTGACGTAAAATCAGTACTTACAGATATGTTGGAAATTATCGGCGAAGATAAAGAGTTGGAGCAGCATGCCTTACTAGACTGGTGGGCACAGATTAATGAATGGCGTAAGCGTCATGGTCTGCGTTATGACACCAGCACTGACAATGGCATCAAGCCCCAAGCGGTCGTTCAAGCACTAGATAAAGTGACCAACAGCAACGCTATTATCACCAGTGACGTTGGTCAGCATCAAATGTTTGCCGCGCTTTACTACACCTATTTAGAGCCGGGTCAATGGCTCAATTCGGGTGGTTTAGGTACGATGGGTGTTGGCTTACCGTATGCGATGGCAGCCAAACTTGCCAATCCAGATCGCGATGTGGTTTGTATTACTGGCGAAGGCTCTATTCAGATGAATATCCAAGAGCTATCGACGTGCTTACAGTACAATCTACCGGTCAAAATATTGAACCTAAATAACGCGCAGTTGGGTATGGTGAAACAGTGGCAAGACATGCTGTATGAGGGTCGTCATGCGTCATCTTATATGAATTCATTACCAGACTTTGTCAAGCTAGCTGAAAGTTATGGTCATGTTGGTATCAAGATTACTGATCCTGCCACCATGGAAGCACAGATTGCAGAAGCCATGGCAATGAAAGACAAGCTGGTATTTATTGACGTTTATGTCGATCGTAATGAGCATGTATATCCAATGCAAATCGCTGGACAGACAATGCGTGATATGTGGTTAACCAAAGGGGAGCGTACCTAATGCAACAACAACATCTGATTTCGGTATTGATGGAAAACGAAGCGGGTTCGTTGTCGCGGTTAGTCGGCTTGTTCTCACAACGTGGCTATAATATCGAAACCTTAAACGTCGCCCCAACGGAAGATCCGAGTATTTCGCGTCTGACGTTAACCACCATTACTTCCCCTGAAAGAATTGAGCAGATCACCAAGCAATTGCATAAATTGATTGAAGTGGTTAAAGTGCTTAATCTATCAGACACCGTTCACGTTGAGCGTGAGTTAATGCTAGTCAAAGTTCGCGCAACGGGTAGCGTACGTGAAGAGATCAAACGCAGCGCAGATATTTTCCGTGCACAAATTGTTGACGTCAATGCCAATCTCTATACGATTCAGATCGTTGGCGATACGGCTAAGCTGGATGGTTTTATCGATACTATCGGCCGAGAACGTGTCTTAGAAGTGGTACGTTCGGGTGTGATTGGTATTGCACGTGGAGAAAAAACACTGAGTATTTAATACGCTTAGTGGCTGAGCATCTGAATAGTTAATCAAAATCATTTTAGTTATAATCTATCTACCATTAACATAACGCTTATGTTAGTGACCATTTTACGATAATGGCTACTGCATAAGCGTTTACTATCCATGGCACGCCATGATTGAGGAAAAGGACTCTATTTATGAACGTTTATTATGATAAAGATTGCGATCTATCGATTATCCAAGGCAAAAAAGTTGCGATTATTGGTTACGGTTCACAAGGCCATGCACACGCACTTAACCTACAAGATTCAGACGTCGATGTGACTGTTGGTCTACGCGCGAACTCAAGCTCATGGAAAAAGGCGGAAAACGCTGGTCTAAAAGTTGCTGAAGTGGCTGATGCAGTTAAAGCTGCTGACGTGGTTATGATTTTGACCCCTGATGAGTTCCAAAAAGAGCTTTATAACAACGAGATTGAGCCTAACATCAAAGAAGGGGCTACGTTAGCTTTTGCTCATGGTTTCGCGATTCATTATAACCAAGTCGTTCCTCGCAGCGATCTTAACGTTATCATGGTTGCGCCTAAAGCACCTGGTCACACCGTTCGTAACGAATTCACCAAAGGCGGCGGTATTCCAGATTTGATCGCTATCTATCAAGATGCTTCAGGTCAAGCCAAGCAATTAGCTTTGTCTTACGCAGCTGGTGTTGGTGGTGGTCGTTCAGGTATCATCGAAACCACGTTCAAAGATGAAACTGAAACCGATCTATTTGGCGAGCAGGCCGTTCTTTGTGGTGGTGCTGTTGAACTAGTAAAAATGGGTTTTGAAACGCTAACAGAAGCGGGCTATGCGCCAGAAATGGCTTACTTTGAGTGTTTGCACGAGCTTAAGCTTATCGTAGACCTCATGTATGAAGGCGGTATCGCTGACATGAACTACTCAATCAGTAACAACGCTGAATATGGCGAATATGTGACTGGTCCTGAAGTCATCAATGAGCAATCACGTGAAGCTATGCGTAATGCGCTAAAACGCATCCAATCTGGTGAATACGCAAAAATGTTCATCAGTGAAGGCGCAACCAACTATCCATCAATGACGGCTCGTCGTCGTAACAACGCTGAGCATCAAATCGAAGTGACTGGTGCTAAACTGCGCGGCATGATGCCTTGGATTGGCGGCAACAAAATCATCGATAAAGACAAAAACTAAGTCAATACTTATGATGGTAAGGCTTAATAAGTCTTAACAGACCCCGTGTTATCAAGTGATAGCACGGGGTTTTTATTGCTATCAGTAGTGCGTGATGGTTCGATATTACCTTTCACTCATTATAGCGGTTGAAAACCAGTAACCCACACCCAATGTAGGCAAGCGTCGGTTCAGTTACATGACTATGTCGGTGACTATTTCTCTTCTTATTTTTTCCATAGATTACAGGTTGTATGTTGTGCAAATATCTTTTCCAGACTGGCTAACGCCGCAATTCGTGTATATTACTCTTAGTGCTGTCGTGGCTGTTTTAATTTGGATCGAAGGTGAGATGCTCAAAGGCACCGATGGCAAGCTGCCACAATCTAAGTTTTTTCAAATCAGCTCACTGCTAGACACTTCATGGTTTTTTATCTCTGTGGTAATGTTATATGTGATCGATCTAACGCCTTTGGCGGTTGCAGTGCCTGCCGCATACGGGATTTATACGGTGTTTGGCTGGGTCTATGGCACCAGATTGTTAAAGCGTAAAGGTATCCCAGACTCACCCAAAGATTTGGTCATACCAACTAAATATATCGCGTATAGCCAATCGTTTTCTTTAATATTTTTTGCCCTTTGCTTACTGGTGCTAACCTCGCCTTGGCTACCCTTGACCCAATAAATGTGCGCAAAAGATAGGGAGACTTAATTTTTATTATTGAATATATATAACAAGAATATTGAAATTGAAAGTAATAAACAGGGTCTATATGAGATAACAAGCCATCAAAATATGGTGACAAAAGGTTATTGAAGGGTTCTTATATTGTTTACAAAACTCTGCAATTTAATATGTTGCAGTCAAAAAAAACTGTTATAATCAAGCTGTACTCAATGGATTTGAGGCAAAAAACATAAGCTATCTTCTTGATATATTATGAGTTTGAGCCGCCGCATTCAGCAAAAGATCTAGAGTATATATCAATTAATCGGTGATGACACACGTCTCGCCAACAGTTAAAGAGTCAGGAAAATTTATGTCAGATAAAGTTGAAGGCACTGTAAAGTGGTTTAATGAAGCTAAAGGTTTTGGTTTTATCGCTCAAGACAATGGCGGACAAGACGTATTCGCTCACTACAGCGCTATCCAAGGTGGCGGTTTCAAAACCCTAGCTGAAGGCCAAAAAGTATCTTTCATCTTAGGTGATGGCAAAAAAGGCCCACAAGCTGAGCAAATCGAAGCCATCTAATTTTAACGGCTGTTGAGTATCACTGTTAACAGTATTCTCGGCAATGTTAATCTTAATAAGATGTACAGATTTCTTTGTTTGTTAAAAAAATAAAAATACTGTTTAGACTTTAAAAAAAAGCAACCTCTCATCAGGTTGCTTTTTTTGTGCCATTTATTTCACATCGAAAATAGGGTCTGTTGAACATTCAAATATTAGGACTGCTGATTGCTAAAATCGTCCCAAACTAGGCGTAAACCGACGATAATGTCGAGACCTTAGCTAGGTTTACAACAACGTTTGGGGTGATTTTAGTATCAGCCTTTCAGGGCAGGGCTATTTTTTGCCAATACATGGCGAAATTATCTAACCTAGAATGACTAGGCGTCAAGAATTTCACTGCGTATTGTCTAAAAAATAGCCACTGCCAGTGCCACATTTAAATATTCAACAGACCCTAATAGTCGTTAAATATTAGCAGTTTAAGCAGTCGATGATTCCAGATAATGTAACGTATTTACGTAATAAAAATGCAGGAAAGAGGGTATTTTATGAAGTGGCAGACATGGTTTTCAATTGAATGGCAGCAAGTATTGGGTATTTCATTATCAGCGCTTGGGTTTTATTTAGGACTCATGTTATTTACACGATTAATGGGGCTACGAAGTTTTTCTAAGCTCTCGAGCCATGATTTTGCCATGACAGTTGGTATTGGTAGCATACTGGCCTCAACAGTATTGTCTGATAGTCCGTCTTTGTTACAAGGCTTGTTCGCCGTTGCTGTGCTATTTGTGATTCAAGGGGTTATCTCAATTATCAGACGTAAAGTCAAACCGTTGAAATCCTTGATTGACAATCAGGCCATCATATTAATGGCGCATGGGGAATATTTTTCGGATAATTTAAAAGAAGCAAACCTGAGCACCAGTGATGTGCAAGAAGTACTACGCAAAAATGGACTCAAATCTAAGAGCGAAGTCTTTGCAGTAATTATGGAAACGACAGGGGACATGAGTGTCATTAAAAATGATAACACCCCTCCTGACTGGTCGCTGTTTGATGATATTCGTGACAGTCATTTATTAATTAAGCCTGAGAAAAGCACTTTATAAAGTGTTTTAAGCGCATAAAAAGCTTTGAGGTGATAAATAATAACAAAACGTTAAGTAAATAAGGCGTTGATAATGCTATAAAGGGCAAAAGGTTAAGCCGCTTATTAGAATGAAACCGTAAATAATAGGTCTATAAACTATTTTTTTAATAATAGTGACAAATTTATGACGCATTATTCACGGCGTTGTCTTGACCTTAAGGCTATGCTCACGCAAGATAGATAGGTCTGATAATAACGGTTGGCTTGGCTTTAACAGATTTTATGAGTAGGAAATAACAGACTAATACATTTTTAACATTGGTTTGGTGTTTTTGATCAACGCTCTTCTGTTAAGCTAGTCACAACCTTAAGTAGTATTTTGAACAACGATTTGAATGACAGTTTAAAAAGACGAACCTTTGGTTCTGAACTGACAATTTTTTAATTCATAACATTAATAAACGAGGAACGTATGAAAGCATTAGTAGCGGTCAAGCGTGTCATTGATTATAACGTAAAAGTTCGTGTAAAAGCTGATAACTCTGGCGTGGATCTATCCAACACCAAGATGTCAATCAACCCTTTTGATGAAATTGCAGTAGAAGAAGCGGTTCGTCTAAAAGAAGCGGGTGTGATTGATGAAATTATTGTGGCATCGATTGGTCCAAAAGAATCACAAGAACAAATTCGTGCAGCGCTAGCATTGGGTGCTGATCGTGGTGTTCTAGTATTGACTGACGCCAAGCCTTATCCACTGCAAATCGCTAAAATTCTAAAGAGCATCGCTGAGTCTGAATCTACGGATATTATCCTATTGGGTAAGCAAGCCATTGACGACGATAACAACCAAACCGGTCAGATGCTAGCAGCATTGATGGGTATTGGTCAGGGTACGTTTGCCTCTGAAGTTAAAGTTGAAGGCGATAAAGTTAACGTCACGCGTGAAATCGATGGTGGTCTACAGACCCTTGCCCTTGACTTGCCAGCGGTGATTACGACTGATTTGCGTTTGAATGAGCCACGTTACGCTAAACTGCCTAACATCATGAAAGCGAAGAAAAAGCCGCTCGATGAAAAAACGCCAGCTGATTTTGGTGTTGATATGGCCTCTAAGCAAGAAATTATTAAAGTTGTGCCACCTGCTGAACGTAAAGCTGGTATTACAGTGAAGTCAGTTGATGAATTGGTCGATAAGCTAAGAAACGAAGCAAAAGTAATCTAGTACTTTGTTATAGCGTATTCTGCGTAAAACTATCATAACGCGGCTCACGTATTTAAAAGCTAAGCGTATGCATAATTTTATGAACAGATGACCACATGAATAGATGATACGAACAAATAAAGGATAAAAACAATGGCAATTTTGGTATATGCAGAACATGACAATGCCAGTCTAAAAAAGGCAACTTTAAACACTATCGCTGCTGCTAAACAAATGGGTAGTGATGTCCATGTATTGGTCGCCGGTAGTGGTGCGCAAGCAGTGGCTGATGAAGCAGCAAAAGCTGAAGGCGTGGCTAAAGTACTATTGGCTGACAATGCAGCTTATGAGCATCAATTGGCTGGTAACATAGCGCTATTGGTTGCTGATATTGCTGGTGATTACAGCCATATCATTGCACCTGCTACAACGACTGGCAAAAACTTCATGCCACGTGTTGCAGCATTACTTGATGTGAGCATGTTGTCAGAAATCTCTGCTGTCGTAGATGCGCAAACTTTTGAGCGTCCTATCTATGCAGGCAACGCAACAGCGACTGTTAAAACATCAGAAGATAAAGTGGTATTGACGGTACGTACGACCGCGTTTGATCCAGTCGCGAGCGAAGGTGGTTCAGCCACCGTCGAAACGATTGACAACGTGCAAGAGTCTGGTAAAGCAAGCTTTGTGAATGAAGAGATGGCGAAATCTGACCGTCCTGAATTGACCTCAGCAAGCATCGTTGTTTCTGGTGGCCGTGCATTGGCCAATGGCGAAAACTTCACCAAGTACATTGAGCCATTAGCGGACAAATTAGGCGCAGCGGTTGGTGCATCACGTGCTGCTGTTGATGCAGGCTATGTACCAAACGATATGCAGGTCGGTCAAACGGGTAAAATCGTTGCACCAGATTTATATATCGCTGCTGGTATCTCAGGTGCTATTCAGCATTTGGCTGGTATGAAAGACTCTAAAATCATCGTTGCTATCAACAATGACCCAGAAGCGCCTATCGCAAGCGTTGCTGATTACTTCTTAGAAGCTGATTTGTTTACAGCGTTGCCTGAGCTGACCAGCAAGGTTTAATGATTTTTGCTGAACAGCTGATAATAGAGCGTTTCAAACTATTATTGATGGTTCGCTACGCTACTAATATACACTGATTTATAAAGCCCTCGACCAGTTTGGTTCGAGGGCTTTTTTTATAACTGCGTTAAAGTCTAAAAATCTTATCTAAACTTATCAATCTATGGCCAATATCTCGATATTATCTGCGCTATTTTCCTTGTTTGGTTGCTATTTTTTTCATTTTTCTCAGCATTTTTAAAATGAGGGCACGTTCTATTAGGAGATTGGTTTAGTTAAACAAACGAATGTGCGATACTATTATTTGTCTAAAACTTTCAGGGATAAGATTACAAGGAGTAAACATGAACGCAATTTTACAGCTAGAACCCACTTGGCAACAGTGGATTGCAGAAAACATCGAGCGCGGCGTACCCCCTAACAAGATTATCAGTACTCTCTTTGAAAGAGGGTTTTACAGTGCTGCTTACGAGTTAATGTCACAACAGTCGGATGTTATCAATATTCCCTACATAGACATGACTCACAATTCGATAGAATTGCCAGATAAGACGGTCAAGTTGGCATCAACTTTTCATCCCCCTCTTGTGGCTGTCATAGAGAGTTTTTTGAGTCATCAAGAATGTGACCAACTTATAAAAAGCACTGAAGGTAAAATGAAGGAATCCAGAGTCGTCAGTCCTACTGATGGCACTTTTGCCGCGCATCATGCCAGAACCAGTCTAAGCTGCGGCTTTCAACGCAGCGCTACGCCTCTGATAACGACAATTGAGAATAGAATAGAGGCTTTATTACATTGGCCAGCCATTCGCGGTGAAGGTTTGCAAGTTTTACAGTATGGGAAAGGTGCTGAATATCGTCCACATTATGATTTTTTTGACCCTAATAATGAAAATTGTCAAAGAAATGTCGGTAAAGGAGGGCAACGAGTAGGTACTTTACTGATGTACCTATCTGATGTAGAAGCTGGGGGTGGTACCAGTTTTCCTAAAGTAAATCTTGAGGTGCGACCCAAAAAGGGCATGGCTTTATATTTTGCTAACACTAAGTTTGATGGTAGTGTTGAACCTTTAAGTCTGCACGCTGGTATGCCAGTGATAAAAGGTACAAAGTACTTGGCTACTAAGTGGTTACGTACTAACCCTTATATAGGCTAGTTTGTATTCGTATCAAGAACAGCATCAACGGACAGTTCTATCGGTAAAAGGGATAGAATATTGTTCTAAAACCAAAAAAATAGCTGGATAACCATATGTAGTTATTCAGCTATTTTTTGGTTAATATTTCTTCATACAATCAAAATTAAGGTTAACAGTACTTCCTTTGACGCAACGTCTCATATAGACATAATGAGCCTGCAATGGCAACATTGAGGCTTTCTTGACCATTAGGCTGTGGTAGAGCAATAGGGGTGGCACACTGCATCAGTTCATCACAAACGCCTTGTCCCTCATGACCCAGAATCCAAGCGATTGGTTCTTTTAAGTCATGTTGGTAAATTACTGTATCGGTATGTGAGCTGGTTGCTAATAGGGGTACTTGGACATAATCTAATATATCTTGCACGCTGAGACCTTCATAGATAGTTAGGGCAAACTGCGCACCCATACCTGCTCTTAGCGTCTTAGGAGACCATGCTTGTGCTGTGGCATCGGTACAGAGTATGTTCTTGATGCCAACTGCTGCTGCAGTGCGTAGTAAAGTACCAACATTACCACTATCCTGGACATCATTAAGGATCAGGCAATCATCATTAATTATCGTTAAGCCATGGATTGGTATATTGATAAGCGCCATGATGTCGATACCCGTACCCAAGCTACGAATACTCTCATATAGCGAGTCTGATAACGTTAAGATAGGCGTATAAGTCGGCAGACGAGTTAAAACCTGCTGAACCTCAGAGTTATTATGGGCAGATTCGGCTAGCAAAATTTGGGTAAACGGGTAGTCACTACGCAGAGCCGCATCAATGAGATGAATCCCTTCAATGACAGTCTGACCTTGTTTTTTACGCTGGCGTGCCTGCGCCAATAGTGCCTTTACCAGCTTGACCGTCGTATTCTTATCTGAGGTAATCAGCTCGGTGGGATTTGCTACCATAATGGATCGCTTAAAAAATATAGAGAATTTGAACCATCAGTATAAAACCATATAATTAATAAAGTTTGTACTGATGGCTATCAGATTGATTCGGCTAATTTATTGACCAGCATGCTTTACATGTAAGTCTTTAATGTAGGCCACTTCGTTTTTGCTACCAAGTACCACTGGGACACGCTGATGAATATCTGTCGGTTCAATATCCAGAATGCGATTAACCGCATCCGTTGCACCGCCACCCGCCCGCTCAATCAATAAACTCATCGGGTTAGCTTCGTACATTAAGCGCAATTTGCCTGCTTTATTGGCATACTTGGTGTCAAATGGATAAGTGAAGAGCCCACCGCGACATAAGATACGGTGCACGTCACCAACCATGGCGGCAACCCAGCGGGTATTGAAGTCGCGACCACGCACACCAGCTTCGCCAGCGATTAATTCATCGATATACTGCTGCATCGGTGCGCGCCAATAGCGATAGTTTGAGGCATTGATAGCATACTCACTGGTATCGGCATTGATTTGGACATTGTCTTCAATCAGTATATAGTCATTAGTATCGGGATCTAAGCTAAACATAACGACGTTATTTGCGATGGTCAGCGCTAGTACAGTGGAGGTGCCATATAATAAATAGCCAGCTGCTAGCTGCTGATTGCCCGCTTGTAAGAAGTCGCTATTTTCACTGAGTTGACCTTGGCGCTGGTAGGGGAGAATAGAGAAAATAGTGCCAACCGCCATATTAATATCGATATTTGATGAACCATCTAGAGGATCGAACAAGACCAAGAGGCTGCCATCGGCATTGGCGGGAGTCGCATCATCAAGCTCCTCTGAAGCAACCCCTGCGCAATGAGTATTTTTTGCCAAAGCATCTAACAATAAATCATTGGCCAATACGTCTAGCTTCTTTTGCTCTTCGCCTTGGACGTTTTGATTGCCGGCTTCACCCAAAATATCTGCTAACGCCCCTTTTCTAAGTAACTGCGAAATGGTTTTGCCAACGCCTGTGACCGTCGTAATGACGTCGTTCAGTGCAGGACTGTTCGCATTGGTGTTTAAATAATGTGCTAAGGTCGTCATGAGGCTTCCTAATAAATGGCATGAAAAATTGAGAAAAGATAAGCGTTAAAGGAATTTAACAGGTAGTACGAGCTACTCTCTGAACAAGTAAATCTTCAAATAGGTGGCATAGCGTCTTTGTCCTGACCACAAAATCAGCTACACTATCGCTATTATTATTTATTGATAGTTTTACAATGCTGGTTTTCTATTGTGGTGGGTACCGGTCTATGCCTATTATTTAATAGGGTAGCTGAGTGAGTTTTATATCGCTTATATGATTACAGTAAATTGTAGCAAATAAGCGTCTAAATGTCCCCGTATCTGTGCGTATCCGCTATAAATCAACAAACAAAGATGAATAAACCCGTTATTATTGACTCTATAAACCAACGATAAAGACTTGCCATTATGTCAAATTCTACTGATAGCAGTGCAGCCCATAGCATTTCACCGACAGATTATGCCAAATTCGATCCCGATACCATTCATCAAAAATTGAATACCTCATTGAGTCGTCCACAGCTTAATGTAGATGGTGGTATCCGGCATTTTTTGGGCGTGGAAGGGTTAAATAAAGCACAGTTACAGGCAATTATTGCCAAAGCTGAGACATTTTTTGATGATAATGGACAATTGATCAATCGTCCTGAGCTGGAAGGCTACACGGTGATGAATCTGTTTTTTGAGCCTTCCACTCGTACGCGTACGACCTTTGAAGTGGCTGAAAAACGTCTGGGTGCCAATGTGCTGAATATCGATATCGAGCGCTCTAGTACCAAAAAAGGCGAGAGCCTGCGCGATACCTTGTGGAATCTGCAAGCCATGACGGCGGATATCTTTGTCGTACGCCACTCTGCCTCAGGCGCTGCCCATTTTATGGCGACGGAAGTCACACCTGATATCGCTATCATCAATGGTGGCGATGGCTGGCACGCGCATCCAACCCAAGGGATGCTTGATATGCTCACCATTCACCGCGAAGCGCCGCGCCCCTTTGAACATCTGTCGGTTGCGATTGTTGGGGACATTAAGCACTCACGCGTCGCGCGCTCAGATATCAGTGCCTTGCAAACGTTAGGTGTCAAAGATATTCGTGTCTGTGCGCCACGTACTTTGTTGCCTAAAGGCATTGAGCGTTTTGGCGTACAAGTTTATGAAAATATGAATGAATGCGTGACCGACTGCGATGTCATTATGGGTTTGAGAATACAAAACGAGCGTATCGGCTCGCCGCTGCTAGCATCATCGAATGAATACTATAAGCACTATGGTATTACCCCAGAGCGTGTAGCTTTAGCCAAGCCTGATGCGTTGGTGATGCACCCAGGTCCGATGAATCGCGGTGTTGAGATTGCCTCTAGCGTTGCTGATGGTGCCCAATCTGTGATTCTAAAGCAGGTTAATAACGGTATTGCGATTCGTATGGCAGTATTGTCACTCGCGATGGAAGGTCAACGCGCTCATCAAGCAGCTGGTAAATAATAGCTGCTGCACTGTCTTATTTTCACTTATTTCATTTTATTGATACGGTAATAACGCTCATGTCCACTATGCTTAATACTGATGCACCGCTAATCGATCATCTTCCTGATACCTTTAAGGCATCACTTTCAAATACTGTGAAAGCCAAACTGGCCAGTCTTGAAGCTGGACGCGAGATGTGGTTGCTGCCACCGTTGGTTGACTTGTGCGCCCGTCTACGTGAACCAGGACAACAGCAACACGGCACGTTAGAGTCAGAAGGGCGTGCAGCCCGTGCCAATGGGTTTTTGCATGTGGTTATCCCACCCGATACCAATCCTATTTTAGAAAATGGCTCGCTCTTGAAAGGTTTGCGTGAGCGCGCGCTTGAAGATGGCGGTATTTATTTACATATCTTGGGTGCATTAACCGCAGGTTTGGAAGGAGAGCGTCCGTCCAATATTGCGGGACTCAAAAAAGGGGGCTGTATTGCCGTCTCTAATGCGCGCCGACCTTTTGCCAATGATTTGGTATTACTGCGTACCTTAGAATATGCCGCGACTTTTGGGATGAAGGTATTCTTTTATCCTGATGAACCAAGTCTCTCGGGAGATGGGGTAGCGCATGAGGGTTATATTGCCTCTTATCACGGACTACAAGGTATACCGTGGATTGCTGAAACCGTTGCCTTGTCTACACAGCTATTGATGGTAGAAGAAACGGGGATTGCTGCGCATTTTAGTCAATTGTCTTGCAAGTCTTCGATAGAGCTGATGCGCTGGGCGAAAGACAAAGGCTTGCCAGTGACTTGTGATGTAGCTATGCATCAGTTGTATTTAACCGATGACAATTTAGAAGGTTTTAATGCTCAAGCCTACGTGTTACCGCCACTACGCAGTAATACCGATCAGCAAGCTATCCGTCGCGGGCTCAAAGATGGCACTATTGATGCTATTTGTAGTCATCATGAACCTTTGAATAGTACTGCTAAAAAAGCACCGTTTGCCGATTGTACGCCTGGCATCTCAAACTTTGATACTTTTATGGCGCTGGCATGTCAACTGGTCAATGATGACGTACTTACTTTAGTGCAGCTAGTCGATAAAATCTGTCTGAACCCTGCAAAAATCGCTGGTATTAATACGCAATACGAAAATGCAGGCGGTGCCGTCTTGGTCGATCCGAATATTGAGTGGCAAGTCACGGCGCAATCAATGCTATCCAATGGTAAAAACACGCCATTCTTTAATCAGCAACTGCACGGGCGCGTCGTGGAGACGTTCTTTGGCTAATTTGCCCCAACGGGATGAGCCTTTAGAGCCATCCTCGAAGGGTAGCCGTCATGCAAGGCTCGGTCGGGATAATAGGCTACGCGGTGAATCTAGCGAGTCGATCAAAGCGGTGGCCGTCTATGAAGTGGCTAAAGGCATTGGCGCGCTACTCGGGGCAGGCGCGTTATGGCTATGGCATACCGACCTTGAGCGTTGGCTTGCCACCGCCACAGCAACCTGGCAGCAGAACTTTGGTTATCTTCTTGCACCGCAAGTAGAGAGTACGGTACGAATTGCCCAACAAGCCAGTAAAAACTGGCCTCTATTTTTATTACTGATATTTATTTATGCAGCGATACGCTTTATTGAGGCTTATGGCTTGTGGCAAGATAAAACATGGGCGTATTGGTTTAGTGTCATCGGTTATGGAATATTTATTCCCATAGAGTTATATTATCTGCTTGCTCGTCCGTTTGATTGGTTTAAACTGGCTATTTTTGTTTTAAATATTATCATCGTTATTGTGGTATACCGTAATATGAAGCAAAAAGGTCTAATATAAAGTTTTATAGTCAGAGCACTTTTAAACCTCTACAGTGTTACCCGTCCTAGATGTACTTAGTGTACTATCTGCGGTCGGTCGCCTTGTAGCGATTCTGAAATTCCTTGACTATAGATACTGATTAAAAAACCCAGCATAAAGTTAATCGCTTGTGCTGGGTTTTTGTTATCCGCAAGCTTTTATAATTGATAGCTTTATTGTTTATAGTTTTACTTTTTATAGCTCAACTGTTTTCTCTTCAGTGCGAATGCTTCTAGCGACTTTACCGACGCTCAGGCCTTGCACTAAAATAGAGAAAATTACGACTGCATAAGTAAGCGCCAATAAAATGTCGCGCTCTGTGCCCATAGGCAATTGCAGTACTAGGGCGACTGAGATACCACCGCGTAATCCGCCCCATGTCAGCACCTTCCACGCACCCGTTGGCAAGTTAAGTTGACGACTGAACGTCTTGGTTGTCATACCAACCACGATCAATCTTGCTAGTAGGGCGATGATAATAGTCAGACCGCCTGCGATAAATAAGTTACCCGAATAAGCGATTATCACTACTTCAAGACCAATCAAAACAAATAAAATGGCGTTGAGAATCTCGTCTATTAACTCCCAAAATAAATCAATATAATGGCGAGTCTTATCACTCATTGCCAGCTCACGCCCACGGTTGCCGACCATTAAGCCCATCATTACCATAGCGAGTGGTCCTGATAGATGCCAATGGCTGGCCAGCGCGTAGCCGCCTATGACGCCCGCTAACGTTAACAAAACCTCTTCTTGATAGCTATCAATGCTTTTTAGTAAATAATACAAAATAGCACCTAGCACCAAGCCAAAGACAACACCGCCACCAGCCTCGACAGCCAAGGTATGTGCCACATAATTGACCGTTGGAATATCACCGCTAGATAAAATGCCAAGCAACAAGACAAAAATAACAACGCCGATACCATCGTTGAATAAGGACTCGCCAGCGATGACCGTTTCGATGCTTTTTGGCGCGCCAGCTGATGCCAGAATACCCATCACGGCAATCGGATCAGTCGGCGATATCAAAGCACCAAATAATAAACACCACAGAAAAGGCAAACCAAAATCAAATAGCGGCAGCATAAAGTAGAGGGCAGTAGCAATAAGCAATGCTGACACTATCGTGCCAAGACCGGCAAGGATACCAATAGGTAGCTTGTAACGTTTTAAATCACTAATATTGACGTGCAGCGCCCCTGCAAACAGCAGCATAGAGAGCATGCCATCGAGCAATACTTCCGTAAAATCAAGCTGCTCTAAGAGGCTGACTTCATAATCAATGAGCTGATCAAAGCCTAAAAACCCCAAAAATATCGCGCCGATAGACAAAAGAATGGAGATGACCATGACGCCAATGGTGGTGGGTAACCCGACGAAGCGATGATTGACATAGGTCAACAAAGCAGTAATTGATAAAAAAATCGCGCTGATTTCAAGGATGGTCAGACTGGTAGTAGATGCCATGAAAGAAGTCTCAGGTGAATATAAAAGTATCTCTAAGCCAAAAGCTTATGAGCGTGTTATAAATAGGAGGTTTGTTCTTATTTTACTAATATTTGGTATTGCTAATAACTCAGATCGCTAGCTTGATTCTGTCTGTAACGCTTTATCGATGTGGGCGGCAAACTCACTCACGTATGCAAAATATTGATGGGTAGCATCGTCATTAAGAATAAATTGCTTTGCCTGCTGACACATGGCCTTTAAATCGTTGACCAACTCGCTATAGCTCAAATTTTCCTCGCCTGCACGCGCCACCAAGCTCAGCTCATGCAGTAAGGTTTGCTGCTGTGCGCCATTCACGCGCGCGTAGTTAAGGTCGACCATCGCCTGACAGAGTGCTTTTAATACCATCAGGTCAGCCGTCGCGTAACGGCGTATCTCGCCAAGCGAAGTATCAATAAAGTCCGATATCTTGGGTGTATGAGTGACAACAGCCAAGATAGGCACTCGCTGCTGCGGCACAAAATTTTCAGAGGTTTCGTCGTTATCTTGCGTTGGTGAGTAAAAATGGTATGGACTTGGTGGCTGACGGCGCATCATGGTACTTATGCAAGTAGTCAATGATTGCACGCAATTGACAGCCGTTTTAGGATCGTTGATACCAGGAGACAGCGCCCGTACCGCTATCTCAGTCATTTGTCCTAGGCTATACGCGATGTCATTAGAGTGCGTCACCCGTTGCTCAAGGCGTATGCAAGTGGCAAAGCGCTGCCAAAATATGCCGTCGGGTGCACGCGGTATCACCGCAAGATGGTTTATCTTAGTCTTTTTCAGGTTGTTTGGATGGTCTGCTGGGCGCTGATAGAAATAGCCGATGACATTTTTATCAGTGACAAAATGGCCCAGATTGGTATGGAGTTGTACCACGCCACCGTAGTCTTGTGTCAAAGTAATCAGAGATTCTAAATAAATTTGTTGCAGGTAGCCGCAGCTTGGTGAGTAGATGGGTGTCGCTAACCAAGTGTGAAACTGCTCAACATCATGATGCTCGATATCACGCTGATGCTCGATATCGCAATGGTCGCCATACCAATAGTGAATGTTTTTAAGCGCATCGTTGCTGGCATTTTCAATGACATGCGATGCTTGAATGGCATGCACCATATGTTGCACGAAGTATACCAACAATAAGGCACAGATAATCGCCATAATAATGGCAAAGGTCACCGCCAACTGCGGCACACCAAAGTCAACGTCATACTTATGAATCGACTTTAAAACCAATAAGCTATAGCTAAAAGTACCGATAAACGCGCCTAAGACAAACTGATTCGGCGTATCTGTCAAAAAGTTACGTAATAATCGAGGGCCAAATTGTGAGGAGGCCATCGACAGTACGGCAATAGTAATCGAAAATGTAGTACCTGCGACCCCAAGTACTGCACCTGCAATCGCAGTCATAATTGCGCGCGCCGCATCATCATCACCAGTAAAGGCAAAACTCAGCTCCCTAACGGTTTCACGGTCAAAGTGCTCATCAATCGTGACTAAGATAGGGGCAAGTAAAATACCCGCAAGCACACAAGCGGTTGGGATAAACCAATAAGAGCCAATTAATTGCTCCCACAGGTTTTTCAAGCGATCAGGCAAGTCGGTTAGCGTCTTTAGCGACCATAACTGTGCGAGGTTTTTTAAGCCGTTCTGCCCTGTATCGACCGCGCGGGTAAAAAGAGTATTTTTAGTATGGTTGTCGGCTGCCATAAGTCTTAAGGTATCCAAAATAATAGTTATTCGACAATTAATAGATATTTATTAGCTAAGGCACATTAACCGCCATCACGCTCACTAATAATTTTTACTACTTATTTATTAGTTTATTTATATTGCTTTTGGGTTGTCTGCTTCAGTAATGATAGCGCTTTTACCGCCACGTCTATCAGTGTCAAGGGCTGCTGGTTGTTCGTCGGTATCTTTAGGAATCACAATTTCGTGGTTATGATTGTCGCAGTCTAGATCGCTGTCTTTATCATAAGCCGCAGGGTCAAAACGCGGGGCATCATGATGAATGCCTGAGTCGTCTTTGGCTAATTGCTGAGTTGAAGTAGTCATCGTTTTTCTAAACAGTTTGTTTTTATTCTGCGAGTGAGCGCTGGCTTTGTCATTTGCTGACTTTTTGCGCGGCTCACTGTTGGTAAAGATAGTGCCCAATGGCAAGTTCAGCTGCTGTTTGGCAAACGCTTCAGTATTCTCAAAGCGAGCCACCAATAAGCTTAGCCAAGGCTTTTGATCTTCTTGATTCATCTCATCCAGCTCATCCTTGATGGGTAGCGGATAAGGCAGCGTGCGATAAAAATCCCATAACGTCATGTTGCTCAAGTCTCTTTTGAGTACATAATCATCATCTTCGGTCATGGTAATGAGATTGCAGTCCTGCAGATAATTAATATAGATATACCATTTCGGTAGCTCTTTGCGACCTAGCACATTACGCAGCGCTTGTTCGCTGACCGCTTCACCCTCTAAGTGATGGGTATACACGAGATTCAACATGTCTAGCAAGCTAAGTAGCGGATGGCGCGGGTAGACTTCCTCAGTTTCAAAAATCGTCAAGGTATAGCTAATCTCGACCCCTAATAAAATTAAGTTCCAAGACAAATAGATCCATAATAAAAAGATAGGTAGCGCGGCAAAGGCACCATAAATAGCCTCGTAGCTGGTAAAGTTGGCCATTACCGTACCAAAAAGATGTTTCATCAGCTCAAAGACGATGGCAACAAAGATACCAGCAATCGCTGCATTTTTCGCTGGCACGCGGGCTTTTGGGATAAACCAATACATTCCTATAAAGCCAGCAATGGTTATGCCAATTGAGACGGCTTGTACCCAAAAAGACCAATCAATACCATAACCTGCAATTTGGCGGTTTAAGAAGCTCAGGCTTTGCACGGCACTTGAGGCGATAAAGGCTGTACCCAAAACCAGCGGCCCCATAGTAACGATGGTCCAATAGCGCAGCATGCTTTTGATGCCACCTGAACGATTTTCTACCCGCCAAATTTGGTTAAAAGCACGCTCAATGGTCGTCAAGGTCATGATGGTGGTAAAAAACAACACCATCGCACCAATGATAGTCAGATTAGATGATTTTTCAGCGAAGCTATTAATGTACTCACTGACTTGCATGCTCGATTGTGGCAGTAAGTTACTATAAATCACCTCATAAATCTGTGCTCTGACCGAAGCCAATGCTGGTACCGAGGACAGAATCATCAATAGTACCGTCAGTATCGGTACAATAGATAACATGGTGGTATAGGTAAGCGATGCTGCTTTTTGCTGGCAATTGTCTTCAAAAAAGTGCCGGGTTAAAAATCGTAAGAACTGAAACCAGCGTTGGTGTAAGAACGGGAGTTTTTTTAATAGGTTTTCCATGTCGACCATTTAGCAGCGATAAGAGTGACAATAGTGTAACAAAAATGAGTCGCAGGCATCTGCCAAATAATTGTGTCAAAATGCACAGCAGCAACCGTTACCGTGTTTGGCTCGCTATAATGTCAAGCAGGGTTTGTTTGCATGTCAGTCAATGACTCGGGCATAATGTGCACATACATTTTGCTGATAAATTCTGCAAAATGCATCGCAATGGCTGTGTAAAAATGAACAACCTGCTGGCATATTAAAACGCTGGTACACTGCCAATGCTATTAAAGATAATAATTGAAGACAATAACGTCGATGATTTTATGAGGAAGTTTTGCTAATGAGTCAGACCGCCCCTTATGTTTTGGTACTCTATTATTCTAGTTATGGTACGACTAAGACATTAGCATATGCGATTGCCCAAGGAATTGAAGATGCTGGCATAAGCGCGCGTATCCGCACTGTGCCTACCGTTGCCCCCGAAACCACGGCAAGCAAGCCTGCGATACCAGATGATGGTGATCTGTATTGCACCATGGATGATCTAAAGGACTGTAGCGGTCTGGCGCTTGGTAGCCCGACGCACTTTGGCAATATGGCCGCGCCCATGAAATACTTTTGGGACAATACGGTCACCCTTTGGCTGGCAGGCAATCTACAAAACAAGCCAGCGTCGGTATTTACGGCGACCGGCTCGATGCATGGCGGCCAAGAGACGACACTGCTGACCATGATGTTACCGTTGATGCATCATGGCATGATGATCGTAGGTATACCGTATGCAGAGCCCGCCCTCAATCGTACCAATCGCGGTGGTACGCCTTATGGCGTGAGTCATGTCAGCGGCGCGTTGCATGATCAACCGGTATCTGCTGATGAGCGTGAATTGGCAATTGCGCAAGGTCGTAGACTGGCTATCACAGCGACGGCTTTATCACAGGCTAACTTTGGTCGCTAAGCTGCATTGATATATTGCTGATAAGGAAAAACCTTCTAATGGCTACTAACCGCTCTAAGAACAAGGCCAATGCCCCAGTAGAGAATACTGCTGACACTGGCAAGTCTATTGCACCGATGCGCCAACGCTTGCTGCTAACGTGGTTGGTTTGGGTGGCATATCGGTTGCTGGCCTTGCCGATTATGATCAGTGTTTTTAATCCGACTAGCCCCGATATCATTGGTGGTATCGCTTGGCAAGCGCTGTGGTTGATTCCTGCCTTTATCCTGACACCAGTGATATTACGTGGTCGCTCGCCCTATATGTTATTGATTGGCAGTATGCTGACCCTAGTATATTTAGGGGCGAGTGGAGTCGTGTTATTCACCCGCGTCTATGGCAGCAGTATGATTGAAATTATGGTTTATTTGCTTGATTTCGTGCTGTTGTTCTTGATTAATACTTGGTTGTTTTTACTACTCAAACGTCTGCCTTCGATGAATAACGTGGTTAAGCAGCCTCGTTCTCGCTAGTCGTTCTTTATCAATTTGAGACATCCATTTAATCCCATAAAAAAGCGGTGCCCCATGCAGAGCGCCGCTTTTTTTGTGTTAATTATTTATTGTGAAATAAGTAATTAGTTAGCTTTGGTCAACTCTAAATCCATCTTTTTACCATCGTTGATTTGGCTTACTTTTACTGGTAGATAATCTAAGCTTGGTGCGAGCCAAAAACTGGTAGAGCGGCTGTTGTCATCATGGATGCGATCGACACGCACGGTATCAAAGGTACCGGCTGGCACGGTGATTTTGGTATTGCCAGATTTTTTAAAGGGTGTTTTCTCAATTTTATCTTTCTTTGCCATATAGTAATTGCCCGAGAACTTACCGTTTAATAAGTCTTGGCGAATTTGCACCTCAAGGCTTAAATCATCAAAAGCTTGCTGCGCCATATTTAGGGTTGTTGATTTGCCTTTATAGTTACTGACGACTTTTTTACTGCTTGGGTTAAAGTCTAATTTATGCGTACGCCCAATTCCTAAAAGTTTATAAGTGGTACTGGCTTGAGTTGGAATGACATTATTACCATTGATGGTAAAGGTACTATTTTGTGCGGCGCTTGCGACACCGGCTACCCGTGCACTGACATTATATTTCCACGTATTGCCTGATTTATTAAGCGTGCGAGTAGCCGTGCCTTTGTATTTGTCTTCTACTGTAAAGCTATAATTGGCGCTTGATGGTTGAATGGTTTTTGCGCTGGCAAGGGTAGGGGCAGTCATACTCAAAGCTCCGATGGCAGCAATACTAGCGCCCGTGGTTAAGGCGGTTAAGAATTTAGATTTACTGCGCGTTGTATTATTAGCGTTAACGATTGATGGTTTTTGATTGATTGATAAAAAACTCATGGATATTCCTTAATTTCTATCTGTAGGATGGTTTATAACTATTATTATGTTATTAAGCACTATAATGGTCATACTCTGTTACATTTTCAAGGGTCACCGCAGAGTCAGACGTGTGGCTCTTGTAGCCGATGTTACTGACAGTTGATCTTATTACTAAGAGTAACTTACTGTGAGCACCTTACTATAAAGCGCTTTAGAATAGGCAAAAACGGCTCTGACTTTGCTTATTATGGCAACTCGTTAAAGCTTCTATGACGGGTTATCGTTTTTATATTGAGGTCTTTATTTTAGGGCGCTTTGAGCGATTCTTGGTTATTCGTAGATAAATGCGCTACTAACTCAAAAATTCTTGTAAATTTTTGGCGTTTACACTTGAACCGAACTCACCTTGCCCCCACTTTTTGAAACAAGCTCAACACTTATCCTTATTATGCTGTTTAAAAAAATAGCGTTTGAAGATATAAGTATTGAGACACTCAAACCAAATAAACTTTTAATTCAAACAACCAACTTATTGGAGACATATTGATGAATATTCGTCCTTTACATGATCGTATTGTTGTCCGCCGCATAGAAGAAGAAACCAAAACGGCCGGTGGTATCTTGTTACCTGGTTCTGCTCAAGAAAAGCCTTCACAAGGTGAAGTGCTAGCCACTGGCAACGGTCAGATTCGTGACAACGGTGAAACTCGCGCGTTAGATGTAAAAGCTGGCGACAAAGTCTTGTTCGGTCAATATGCTGGTCAAACCGTGAAAGTTGACGGCGAAGAACTACTTATTATGAAAGAATCTGATGTATTGGGTGTGCTAGAAGGCTAGTCCTTTTTGAGTATGTTTATACTCAGCGCATTTAAGACAATTGTTCTTAACAATACTGTATCGACTCATTCAATTGTATTTCTATACTTATAATAGTGGAGTAATTTAACATGGCAAAAGACGTAAAATTCGGCATTGATGCCCGTAAACAAATGATGGACGGCGTAAACGTTCTAGCAAACGCAGTAAAAGTTACCTTAGGCCCTAAAGGTCGTAATGTGGTGATCGATAAATCTTTCGGCGCACCTACCATCACTAAAGATGGTGTATCGGTTGCCAAAGAAATCGAGCTTGAAAACAAATTTGAAAACATGGGCGCTCAATTAGTCCGTGAAGTCGCTAGCCGCACCAACGATGTCGCTGGTGATGGTACAACGACTGCGACCGTATTGGCTCAGTCAATCTTGCAAGAAGGCATGAAGTCTGTTGCTGCCGGCATGAACCCAATGGATCTTAAGCGCGGTATCGATAAAGCGGTTCGCGCTGCTGTTGAGCAAATCCATTTGCTATCAACCCCAGCTGACGATTCAAAAGCAATTGCTCAAGTGGGCTCTATCTCTGCCAACTCAGACACTAAAATTGGTGAATTGATTGCTCAAGCGATGGAAAAAGTCGGTAAGCAAGGCGTCATCACTGTTGAAGAAGGTTCAAGCTTTGAAGATACCTTAGAAGTTGTGGAAGGTATGCAGTTCGACCGTGGCTATATCAGCCCGTACTTTGCGAATAAGCAAGACAGCTTAACCGCTGAGTTTGAAAACCCATACATCTTGCTTGTTGATAAAAAAATCAGCAATATCCGTGAGATCGTGCCATTACTTGAGCAAGTCATGCAGCAAAGCAAGCCATTGCTAATCATTGCTGAAGACGTAGAAAATGAAGCATTGGCAACATTGGTTGTGAACAACATGCGTGGCGGCTTAAAAACTTGTGCGGTTAAAGCACCAGGTTTTGGCGATCGTCGTAAAGCTATGCTAGAAGATATCGCCACGCTAACTGGCGGTACGGTTATCTCTGAAGAGATTGGTCTGAGCCTTGAGACTGCTACTCTAGAGCAATTGGGCACGGCTAAGAAAGTCACTGTCGGTAAAGAAAACACCGTTATCGTTGATGGCGCTGGTAACAAAGCTGACATCGAAAACCGTGTTGAGTCTATCAAACGTCAAGTAGAAGAATCAACGTCTGACTACGACAAAGAAAAGCTACAAGAGCGTATGGCAAAACTTGCTGGCGGCGTTGCCGTTATCAAAGTGGGCGCTGCGACTGAAACTGAAATGAAAGAGAAGAAAGATCGCGTTGATGATGCGCTACATGCGACTCGTGCAGCGGTCGAAGAAGGCGTTGTTCCTGGCGGCGGTGTTGCCCTAGTTCGTGCAATGAATGCATTGTCTGAGCTACGTGGTGATAACGACGATCAAAACGCGGGTATCAATATCTTACGCCGCGCAATGGAAGCCCCATTACGTCAAATCGTGACCAACTCAGGCGAAGAAGCGTCAGTGGTTGTGAACGAAGTGAAGAGCGGTAGCGGTAACTACGGTTACAACGCAGCTTCTGGCGAATACGGTGATATGCTAGACATGGGTATTCTTGACCCAGCTAAAGTTGCTCGTTCAGCACTAGAAAACGCGGCATCTGTTGCCGGTCTTATGCTTACGACTGAAGTCATGATTACTGAACTTGCTCAAGGTGATGATGGTATGGCTGGCATGGGCGCTGGTGGAATGGGCGGTATGGGTGGAATGGGCGGCATGATGTAACTCTACTTCTGCTACAAAGCGATTTCTCTTTGTTAGACGCGCTTAATTTACAATAGGTACTATTTTCGTGCGTCATCTGCGACAAAGCGCTTTTCGCCAGAAGTATGACTTTGTCATAAAGTCTATTTAACCTAGTTCAAATAAAACCCCGATAGGCTTTGGCTTATCGGGGTTTTTTTATGCAAATTGGAGGGCTTTTAAAAACTATTGAGCCGCCTCATCCCGTCTAAACACCCACGTCTTATCATCCGACACATCTGCACAATAATAATAACCCGCCAAATCAAATTGCTTAAGCTGCTCAGCATTGGTCAGTTTGTTATCTGCCGCATACTTTACCATAAGGCCACGCGCTTTTTTGGCATAAAAGCTAATCACTTTATAGTGACCATTTTTCTCGTCTTCAAATCGTGGTGTGATAATTTCAGCATTTAGCGCCTTTTTTTTCACCGCTTTAAAATACTCATTGGAAGCCAAATTAATCAATACTTTGTCATCGCTATCAGCCATACGCGCATTGATGGTATCAGTAACTTCCTCGCCCCAAAACTCATATAAATTATCACCGCGCTCGTTTTTTAGTTTAGTGCCCATCTCTAAGCGATATGGTTGAATCAAATCGAGAGGTTTCAATATCCCATAAAGCCCCGACAAAACACCTAGATGTTCATTGACATAAATGGCGGTATTTTTATCCATATGATACATATCAAGGCCCGTATAGACATCGCCATCAAATAAATAACCAGCCGGTTTAGCGGTATTACCAGACGCGTCATCGGTAAAGGGCTTGTCTTTGCTCCAACTCCATTGTTGGTTGCGCTCAGCATTTAGCTGGGCCAAATCGTCGGAGATGCTCATCAGCTCTTGCAAATCAATCGGCTCTTTCGATTTTAATGTTTTCATTAGCGCCTGTGAGTGCTCAATCAGCTCAGGCTGACTATAGTAGTTACCTAAGTTGACTGGCACCGCGTCTTTCTCATTGAGAGATTTGGCAGGGGAGAGTACAAAATACATAGTTATTCCTTATTATAGTGAATCCATGATCAATCTATGATGACCAACCTATTAAGGTGTCAAGCTTTCTCATTATACGATATACACAGGTTTAACTTGACTTACTCGGCACAGTTTTGTGTTTTTTAAGCTATACTGGCAGCTCGCAATTATTCTATAGGTCGCAGTTAGTTCCCTCAGCCTATATATCATAAGGTCTAACGAGTTCTTTAAAAAGTAAAATTTTTTAATATAACAATAAAAGTTATGCAGATGGTGTAAATGCCTAACTTTTTATTTTACTTGTGGGTCATCATTAGGCAATGAAAGTTAGCGGACGTTATCTCTATAATAAAAAGGCATGATGGCAAATTCGCTATCATTTATTAAATTGATAATCTTTGGTGGTTAATGTTAAACCAATAGTGACCAAAGGTTTTTTTGTCCCCTGTGCTTTTTAAATGTGCGTTGAGGGTATTAAAGGTAGTCATTAAGACGTAAGTAAGGAGACGGTATGAAAATCGGTGTAATCAGTGCAGATATCGCGAGCGAGAGTCGCGTAGCGCTAACCCCAGACGCGGTCAAAAAATTGCGTAAGCTTGGGTTTGAAGTCGTCATACAGTCAGGTGCAGGTCAAGCAGCATATTATGCTGATGAGTTGTATCAGGCTGCTGGTGCCGATATTGCCAATAGCAGCGCCGAGGTAGTCACCCAGTCTCAGATTATTACCACGGTGAATGACTTGCCTGCTGCGGTGACAGAGAGCCTAACAACGGGTCAGATCGTCGTTGGTATGCTCGACCCCTATCGTAATAGCCAGCTAGATACTTATGCGGCTAAAGGCGTTACTACCTTCGCCATGGAGCTATTACCACGCACCTTGTCGCGCGCACAAAATATGGATGTATTGTCTTCACAAGCCAACCTTGCTGGTTATAAAGCAGTACTACTAGCTGCCAACGAATATTCGCGTCCGTTCCCGATGTTTATGACCTCAGCCGGTACGGTTAAACCTGCCAAAGTCGTCATTTTAGGTGTCGGTGTTGCAGGTTTGCAAGCCATTGCAACGGCGAAGCGTTTAGGCGCCGTCGTTGAAGCCAGTGATTTACGTCCGACTGCTCGTGAGCAAGTAGAGTCATTAGGTGGTAAGTGGCTTGATGTGCCGATGAGTGCAGAAGAAGCTGAGACAGCTAAGTCCACAGGTGGTTATGCTTGGACACCATCGGAGCAATATGTCAAAGACCAAGCAGCAGTGGTTGACAAAGCATTAAGCAATGCTGATATTGTCATCACGACTGCGCAAATTCCTGGTCGTAACGCACCACGCTTGGTGCACGGAGCCACGCTTGCCAAAATGAAAGCCGGTTCAGTGCTGATCGATATGGCAGCTGGCACGGGCGGCAACGTCGAAGGCAGTGTGCCTGATGAAACCATCACCACGGCCAATGGCGTGCGTATTGTTGGGGCGGCCAACATCCCATCGCAACTGGCAGCACAGTCTTCAGATTTATATGCCAATAACCTTGTTAACTTTATCACAACCTTAATTGCTCCTGCCGCTACAGATGACGCTCCAGCAACTAAACTGGCACTGAACTTAGATATGGAAGATGAGATTCAGGGCGCACTGGCAGTGACGCATGAGAGTCAGGTACGCCTCGCTAAGCGCTAGGTTTTAACCGCCTGTCACTTCACTATTTGTCACCATACATTTGCCAGACACGAATAAATTTTTAGGAGGATTAGATGATTGCCACTGTTTTAGCTGCAGCGCCAGCCGGTGCGGCCATGAGTAGCACACCATTTGTAGCGATTTTTACCGTATTTGTGCTCGCTATTTTTGTAGGATATTACGTCGTTTGGGGTGTCACGCCTGCATTGCACACGCCATTAATGGCAGTGACCAATGCTTTATCTAGTATTGTCATCGTTGGTGCGATGCTACAGACTGTCAATATTGACGGCGCTATGTTTACCCCAACCAGTTTGCTAGGTGCGTTTGCCGTATTTTTAGCCAGCATTAACATATTTGGTGGTTTTGCCGTGACTGAGCGTATGCTTGCAATGTTTAAACCCAAAGCAAAAAAAGCCCCAGTGGTAACGACTGAAAGCGGAGGCGACGCATGAGTGATTTAACAAGTATGATTGCAGCCAATGCTGACTGGTTTTATCTAATCGGTGCCATTCTTTTTGTCTTGACCTTACGTGGTCTATCTAGCCCAAAAACCGCCATTCGTGGTAACCGTTTTGGTATGGTGGCCATGGCGATTGCCGTTGCAACGACATTCTTCTTAGCGGAAGGCCCTGTGCTTTGGTTGATTGTTGGTGCCATGGTGTTAGGTGCTATCGTCGGTATGTGGAAGGCAAAAACGGTCGCAATGACTCAGATGCCAGAAACGGTTGCTTTAATGCATTCATTCGTTGGTTTGGCAGCTGTTGCCATTGCTCTAGCAACGGTACTTCATACTGAACAACAACATGGTACGGTTGCCCGTTTAGAATTGTTCATCGGTTGCTTTATTGGTGCGATTACTTTCTCAGCGTCTGTCTTCGCCTTTGGTAAATTGGCAGCGAAGAGTTGGGCCAAAACATTGGTCGGCGGCTGGGTCAAACCCGTGCAAGCTATCTTGTTCATTGCGATGATTGGCTTTGGTATCGTCTACTTTATGACTGATTCATTGCCTGCTTTCTACGCGATGGCAGTACTGGCGGTGGTATTCGGTTGGATGTGGATTGCCCCAATCGGCGGCGGCGACATGCCAGTCGTTGTGTCTTTACTGAACTCGTTCTCTGGTTGGGCGGCGGCCGGTATTGGTTTTACCCTTGGCAACTCGATGCTCATTATCGCCGGTTCGCTCGTTGGTTCGTCAGGTGCAATCTTGTCTTATATCATGTGTAAAGCCATGAACCGCTCATTACTTAACGTATTGTTCGGTGGAATGGGTACGGCAGCTGTGGCAGCAGGTGGCGATGATGGTGCACCAAAGAATTATAAAGCTGGTTCAGCAGAAGATGCTGGCTTCTTGATGGCCAATGCCAGCAACGTGGTGATCGTACCGGGTTATGGTATGGCGCAAGGCCGTGCACAGAATGCGGTAAAAGAGCTATATGAGCTATTAAAAGAAGAAGGTGTCAATGTTCGCTTTGCGATTCATCCGGTCGCTGGTCGTATGCCAGGGCACATGAACGTGCTATTGGCTGAAGCGGATGTGCCGTACGATGACATCCTTGAGATGGATGAGATCAACTCAGACTTCGCCAGTACGGATGTGGTCTTGGTCATCGGTGCCAATGACGTGGTCAACCCTTCTGCAAAAGAGGATCCAACGTCGCCAATCTTTGGTATGCCCATCTTGGAAGTGACCAAAGCTCAAACAGTGATGGTTATCAAACGTTCGATGAGCACGGGTTATGCAGGGCTTGATAACAGCTTGTTCTACATGGACAAAACTATGATGATCTTTGGTGATGCCAAGAAAATGGTAGAAGAGATGGTACGTAGTATCAATGGTGCTCATTAATCGCTAGAATCGGTTTTTGAATACGAGCTTTCAAATATAAGATTTCAAATAAAAAAGTCACTGAGGTGGCTTTTTTTGCGTTAAGGTAGGCAGCATTTATACTCAATCATTGTTTATACCAAGTACATTTATACAAAATAAGTTTGTACAAAATAAAAGTTAAGAGGGTTATTTATGAATATGTTGATACGCTTTTTTATTATGGTCAGTTTGCTAAAACAGCAACTCAAGCAGCAATCAGTGAGTGAGCGGCTGAGTATTGAATCCTTGACTGCACCGACGATTCGGCATTATCGAGTATTGCCACATGACATGGGCTTTCGGGATCATCTACCCAATTATCGCTACTTGTCTTTTATTGAGCTGAACGTTACCCGTTGGCTAATGGCATGCTGTCATCAAAAAGGTATTAAAAATTTAGCTTGGGTCATCGCCATGCAAGAGATGGTCTATCTTAAAGAGATTAAGTTTCTTAGTAAGTTGACAGTCAATAGCGTGCTGGTCGGTTGGGATAAAAAATATATCTATTTTGAAACGCGTTTCTTTGTAAAAAACCAGTTGATGGGCGTTGGTATGACTAAGTTTGTATTGACCAATAAAAAAGGGAAATGTGCGCCTGAGGTATTGGATATGACAGGGGAGCGGATGACCGAGGTGATTACGACGTGGAATAAGCACCAAGTGGCGATTAAGTCTACCAAATCTGCTGAGTCGTCGAAAGTAACAGAGAGTGCTTAACGAACTTGCCTATAATCATAGGACGAATTTTGATAGGATAGGGGCTATTAAATCAACCGTTAATTCGATCACATTTTTTATTAAAATTATAAAAGTTAAGGAGCCACTATGATCCCGCAAAAACTAAAATGGACCGACAGCTTAGATATCGCTATCGAGCTTTACGAAAAATTCCCAGAGACTGATCCACAGTACATACGTTTTACTGATTTGCATCGCTGGGTGACCGAGCTTGAAGGCTTTGATGATGATCCACAAAAATCCAATGAAGGCATCTTAGAAGCCATTCAGATGAATTGGATTGATGAAGCGGATTAGACGAACGCTGCAAAGTTAAGCAAGTGATTTAAGTATGGCTTTAGATAGTAGAGTTTTAACTTTATCTCAAATAAAAATCGAATAAATACACAGCATAGGCGATATCATGACTTCACAAGTTAAAGAGCTGTCCGACGCGATAGTTTGCAAAGGCATCAGTGCTCGTACCACTAATAATGCTGAAATCAGCCATGACACGGCCAAATTGGGTCGATTATGGCAAAAGTTTTATCAGAACCATATGAAAAGCCTTTCTGAAGGTGAAGATATTTATGGCGTCTTTCATAACTACGAGAGCGATGATTTAGTGGGCGCTTTTGATGTTGTGGCGAGTTGGAAAGCCGACAGTGACGATACGACTAATGCGAGCGATGTGGTCACAGTGAGTATTCCTGCCGGAAAATACTTGGTATTTTCAGAAAAAGGCAATATGCCTAACACTGTGATGAATGCATGGGAAAAGGCTTGGGAATACTTTAATAATCCAAGCTGTGAGCATACACGCACTTATAAGGTCGATTTTGAGCATTATATTGGCGGTAATTTAGAGTATGGGCAGGTAGATCTCTATATTGGTATTGAGTAGAGTCGCAACTCTATCACGCAATATTGTATGTGATGTAGGGTGGGTTAGCTCAATCGTAACCCACCAATTAGCATAAAAATGTAATCATCAAAGCGGCTTAATACTCACACTCTTTTTAAACACGGTGACATTAACACCCGTTAGCTGCTTTAACTCTCTTTCTAAATTTTCAAAATCAGACTTAGTCAGTTTTTTGGGATAGTAGCTAATTGAGAGGCTAAGCTCTGAATCACCTGAGTAACCGACAGATTGCAATTTAGCGCCATGCATTTCTACAATGCGTGCAACTTCGTTAACATGTTCGTCATTATAAATCGAAAAATCTGCTACCTGAGCTTGGTTAATTGCTGATAGCTCTAAAGTTTCCAAGCTTCCCATCGCATCGATGACCCTACTGTCTAAAATGTTTATTACGATAGGTGCTCCTACCAACTTTGATAATGTTTTAGTCAACTGTAAGCGTTTAGCGTCTGATATATCAGCATTTGAGACATAAATATCAGCAGTTTCTAGGATTTTAGCATCACTATAACCTAAGCCTTGTAACTCACCGCCGTAACTAACGACAATACGTTTTATCTCATTAACTTGTTCATCACTATTGAATGTAGACCATTGTGTTTTAGCTGCAGAATTAGCTGAAAAGTTGACTTCGCTCTGCGGCGTTGGCACTTTATCGAGATCATTACTGTTATCTGGGTCAGTTAGTTTTTTAGAACCTACCTTTTCTGCATATATTTCAGGCTGTATTTTTTCGATATTGTCACAACCACTGACTAATAAACCAAAACTTACGAGTGCCAAAAGTAAATGAGATTTATTAATTTTCATAACCACTTTCCTGTAGATTAATCATCACCTAACAACAAATTCTCCAAAATTCCCTCATAAATCTGCGCCAATTTACCCAAGTCATCTACTTCTACCTTTTCATCGACCTGATGAATCGTGGCATTACGCACGCCAAGCTCAACCACTTGCGCACCAGTCGGAGCGATAAAGCGTCCGTCAGAAGTGCCACCAGAGGTTGATAGAGTAGCGTCAACGTCAGTGACGGCTTTAATCGCTTGTTGACACGCTGAGACCAATTTACCTTCTGGCGTTAAAAACGGCTGACCAGATAATTTCCAATGAATATCATAACTGGCTTTGCTGTCTTTAAAATATTTATCAAATATCGCATGGGTCTTTGCTTTTAGCTCATCTTCGGTAGTTTCTGTTGAAAAGCGAAAGTTAAAAACAGCATCAAGCGTTTCTGGAATGACGTTGGTGGCGCCTGTACCACTATTGATGTTCGAGATTTGCAAGGAAGTCGCAGGGAAGTAATCATTACCGTTATCCCAAGTGGCGTTTGTCAAATCTGCTAAGGCTGACATGGCGGCGTGGATAGGATTGGACGCCAGATGCGGATAGGCGACATGGCCTTGCTTACCAGTGACGGTGAGTACTGCACCCAATGAGCCACGGCGACCATTTTTGATAATATCGCCTAGCGTATCAGTGCTTGATGGCTCGCCAACGAGGCAATAAGTAATTTTTTCTTGACGCGCTTCTAAGGCTTCAATGACTTTGACTGTACCATTGATGGACGGGCCTTCTTCATCTGAAGTAATTAAAAAGGCGATAGAGCCATTGTGCTCAGGATGATTGGCAACGAAGCGTTCAGCGGCGATAGTAAAAGCGGCAATGCCCGTTTTCATGTCAGCGGCACCGCGCGCCCATAGATAGCCCTCAGCAATGGTTGGCGTAAATGGTGGATAGGTCCAATTATTTATATCGCCGGTTGGTACGACATCGGTATGACCAGCAAAGCAAATGACTGGATCGGCTGTGCCACGGCGTGCCCAAAGGTTTTTGACCTCGGCATGCTCACCGCTTTGCTTTCTATCACCGAAATACATAAACTCACAGTCAAATCCGGCCTGTTTTAGTCGAGACGATAGTATATCTTGGCAGCCATCGTCATCGGGTGTGACGGATGGACGCTCAAGTAGGGCGATACTTAAGTCTAGGGTCGCTTGTTGATGGGTAAGGGTTTGTTTATTGGCGTCAGACATGGATAAACCTTTTATTTTTAGTTAAATTATTAATTTACTTCAAATCGTATATTTTTATGCGCGTAGATTGGATTAAAAATTTAGCTTACAACTACAACCGTTTTTGATAAGTTAGGAGTAAGTGGTCAATAATACTTTTTCTAGCCCTCAACAAACGGCACCAAACCATCTCGGCGCATCCACGTCGCGATAGAGTAGCGTTGACGATGGGCGATTTGTACTTGGTGTTGTAAGTCACTGTCAAATATGATTAATCTATTGGCAACTGGCATGACATTATGATGAATGCCATGTTTATCAACGACTTCTAGAGCGCCGCCATCACTATCGCTCCAATCATCATTAAGATAAAATACTGCTGAAATAACGCGCTCATCACGACCAGTCGGATTGTCACTATGCCATTGATAGCCAAAGCCTACAGGATAACAGGCGTAATGTGCTTCACTATGGCGAATACCGGCGAACAAACTGCGATTGAATAAGGCGGCAAGCGCATTGATACTTTGCAAATAATAATAGCCTGCAAAGAAATTTTCGGTGATCCAGCGAATGCGGTCACCACGAATATTGCTCACACGAATACCAGCCGTCAGCTCGGCATCACGGTAGTCGATAAAGCCACTTTCTGCCTGCAATGCTAATAGTGCTTTATCCTTAAAGATATCATCAATAACTATCCAACCGTCATCTACAAACTTATCAAGCTGCGCATCTGTTAGCTTGTCTGACCAATTGACGTCAAAGTCCGACATGTTTAGGATGTGCTGACTTGGTGGCTTCGCGCCATTGTCCAGAGTCGGCAAAAAAAGCATGGGCGGATTATCCTGACCAATAGGATTATCGACCACCAACTGTGTCACCTCAAGATTGCTAATAATCTTTGTCATTTCGTCTCGCCGTTATCAGTAAACAGTCAATTCGCTTGCAATACAGCGTCAATCAACGCCTTTTTACCAAAACCATCGTTATCTTTTACTCTGCCTATGCTACCATAGATGCAATTTTTCTTATTTAAACTTTTGAACTTATGAACTATAAACACGCCTACCACGCTGGTAACTTTGCTGATGTGGTTAAACACATTTTATTGGTACAATTGCTCAATCAACTGGGGCAAAAAAACAAACCTTTTTATGTGCTTGATGCTTATGGCGGTCGTGGCCTGTATTCACTTGCCAGTGAAGAGGCTCGCAAAACAGGGGAAGCTAAAGGTGGCATCCAAGCGTTAGTAAACGCCGATGTCGCAAAAGCGCCACCTGCTGTCAAAGAGTATATGGAAGGGATCAAGCAAGCCCGTTTCACTTACGACAAAAAAGTCTATCCTGGCTCACCGTGGTGGATCGCCCATCATGTCGAAAAGAACCCTGATGCGGGCGTACGCGGTGAAGCTTTTGAAGCCAAAGCCAGTGAGTACGATGCTCTGAACTATCAGCTGCATAAATTGCCAATCGGTATTCATCATCGTGACGCCTTTGAAGGTATTCGTGCGGTTATTCCACCACAAGAACGTCGCGGTCTGATATTCTTAGACCCTCCCTACGAGCAAGAACACAAAGACTTTACCCGTCTGATTGATCTATTGGTGCACTCTTATAATAAGTGGCCACAGGGTACTTATGCGTTGTGGTTTCCGATTAAAAATATCGAGGCGGTAGAGCTGTTCTATAAGAAGTTAAAACGTACTGAAATGAGACGTCAGTTGGTTTGTGAGCTGAATATCTATCCAAATGATATCGCCGTGGGTCTTAATGGCACGGGAATGCTGGTTATTAATCCGCCGTGGCAGTTCGATAACCATGCTCGTGAAATTCTACGTTTCTTACAGCCAGTACTAAAAGTGGCTGATGCGCCAGACCTAACGCCTGATAGTGCCACCAACGTTCGCTGGCTAGTCGGCGAATAGTGACGTCAGTAGATAGCGGTGTCAATGAATAGCAATGTCGGTGAATGAGGGTATTAAGATGACTACTGAGCAACCACCTAAAGGTCAATCAAATAGCGAGCATCTGAATGATGGTTTGGTAAAAGAGCCACTGTTACAGGACAATGCGGCAACGTCGCCGCCTTTTGTTGATGAGCATGAATTTAACATTCGCTTAGCGGACAATGATAATTATGATGGTCTGACTTTTGAGGTGATTGAAGCAGAAGTTGCCGAAGGCAAGCGCGTGGTCAGTCGCGGCGTATATCTAGCGCCCAATCTGATTACCACCTTGTCGTTGCTATCCGGTTTTTATTCGATTTTGGCCAGTACCCAAGGCGAGTTTTATAAAGCCTCGCTAGCCATTTTCTTATCTGCCATCCTAGATGGTGCAGATGGGCGGGTTGCGCGTATGCTTAATGCGCAAAGCCCCTTTGGTGAGCAGTACGACTCGTTAGCTGACATGTTGGCATTTGGTGTGGCTCCAGCTATTTTGATTTATAGTTTTGCGCTGCAACCTCTGGGTCGCGTCGGTCTGGCCTGTGCTTTTGTGTTTACGGCTTGTGGTGCATTTCGCTTGGCGCGCTTTAACGTGCAGGTTGGTATCGTTGACAAAAAATACTTTGTTGGTTTAGCCAGTCCACTGGCTGCAATTCTGGTCACTGCGGCTGTTATGGTAGCCATCGATCACAATCAGTGGATAGGCGAATACGACACACTAGTGATGTTCTTATTCGCGGCTTGGGTAGTTATTTGCGGCTTGCTCATGGTTAGTAACGTTAAATACTATAGCTTTAAAGAGTTCGACAAGAAGAAAGTACCGTTTGTAGTCTTGATTATCGGTGTATTGGTCATGAGCATCGTGCTATATGACATACCTGTAGGTATTCTAGCCATTGGTATCATTTATGCGCTATCAGGTATTTTTACTACGTTAAAAAGTAAAATGTAAGAGCAAAGTTGAAGTGGAAGCGTTAAATCGTAAGTAATCAAGGGGTTAGGATATATATTAATTTAAATCTCCAAACCCCCTTGACCCACACTTCAAACCACGTATAATGCCACCCAGTCGAAAGGGAAGGCAGTTTGGATAAGTGGTTTACCACTTAGAAGAGCTAGCGATTAGTCTAAAGATTCAAAGCGACTACTTAGGTAGTTAGACAAGACTTTCAAACTAAATAAAATAACCTCTTGACTTCATAAATAAAGCGTCTATAATACGCACCTCATTAAGGCAAAGCAGGAAAGCTTATATGTAATTACATATAAATAACCTGAATAACCTACTGAAACAAATTATAAAAAAGCTTGACAATCCCAATCATTATGATAAGATAGTCGGCTCGCTAGATAGCTTAACC